>JAQWJE010000014.1 GCA_029248525.1 Candidatus Binatia bacterium | reverse complement strand
GGTCAGGCCGTTCGAGGTGCATTTCCAACCCGAGACAATACCTACGCCGCTCTGGATCGAGCCTCCGGAAGGAATCCCCAGATTACCGATGTCGCCATCCTGAGCTCGTGCCAGGTTGGCGGCCGGAAACGCCAACCAGAGGAAGGCCAGACCTGTTGTGATGGCGACAAGCGCCTCTTTAACCCGCATGGTTTTCATGAGTCTCCACTCTTGTCCCCGGCTTCCAGCCCGGCACAGCCTCCAGCTTCTCTGCTTTCGCGGGATGCTTCAAGTTTTTCCTTGGCTTGATGCGGCCCCGCAAATGCCATGTCCTTGCACTCCCGCATCCTGAAAGCGCGATCCTCAGCGATTCCAACGAAACCAGAGAGCAAAAAGTCTTTTGACCAGCGGTGTCAGCCGCGTTCGATTGTAGAGATCACCGGCTTTCCGGATCGCGTCGGCCTGCGTGGGGTAGGGGTGGATGACGTTGGCGAGCTTCCCGAGCCCGACGCCGGCGCTCATCGCGGTGGCGACTTCTCCGATCAGATCGCCTGCGTGCCGTGCGACGATGGTGGCCCCCAGAATTTTATCCGACTTCATGCCGGTCAGGATCCGGACAAATCCGTCGGTATCGCCCTCGAGACGCGCCCGGTCGAGATCGGCGAAAGGCACGGTCCATTCCCGGACTTCGATCTTCTCCTCGGCTGCCTGGTTCAGGGACAGGCCAACCGAGGCGATCTCGGGGTCGGTATAGGTGCACCTCGGAATCAGCAGGCTCGACAGCTTCCGTGAGCCGCGAAACAGAGCATTCTGGATGACTGTTCGGGCCGCGAAGTCCGCCGCATGTGTAAACTTCTGCTCCAGGCAGACATCTCCGGCAGCATAGATTCTGGGGTTTGTGGTCTGCAGGCGGTCATCGACCTTTATGCCCTGTTGTGGGTCGGTCTCGACGCCGACCTCGGCCAGCCCGAGACCTTCGATATTGGGGGACCGCCCCGTGGCGACCAGAAGCTGGTCGCAGCGCAGTTCGCGACCTTCCTCGTCGGTCTTGACATGCAGCAGGGTCTCGTCGCCAACTCGCTGGACCTTTTCGATCGAATGCCGAAGAAGAAGTTGCACGCCATCGCTCTCCAGCGCGCGTTGCACCGGCAGGCTGGCATCGCGATCTTCTCGAGGTAAAATGTGCTCGTCGGGCGCAACCATGGTGACATCCGAGCCAAGCCGGCGAAAAGCCTGCGCCAGTTCGCAGCCAATGGGTCCGGTTCCAATGATGATGAGATGCCCGGGAGCCTCTGTCAGCGTGAAGATCGACTCATTGGTGTGGGGCGTCGATTCGGCAAGGCCCGGGATGGGCGGTATCGAAGGGGAGGCTCCCGTAGCGATCACGGCGCGGTGGAAGAGCAGCGATTGGTCGCCGACCCGGACGCTATCGGGGCTCTCGAAGCGGCCGCGCCCCTGATAGACATCGACGCCGAGTTCGTCGCGGAAGCGGCGAGCCGAGTCGACCGGCGAGAGGTCCGCACGAAGCTGGCGCATGCGCTCGAAGGCACGGCCGAAGTCCGGGCCGCCTTCGGCCGGGTACCCCAGTTCGGCATTGGTGGCGGGATCCACCCGGGCTTTGGCGCTCCGTAGAATTGCCTTGGAAGGAACGCAGCCTGCGTTGAGGCAGTCTCCGCCCAGCAGGCCCCCTTCGATCAGAGCGACTCGGGCGCCGAGTCCCGCCGCTCCGGCCGCAGTGACCAATCCAGCGGTGCCGCCCCCGATGACGACGAGATTGTAGCGGCCCTGCGGCTCCGGGTTTTGCCAATCTCCGGGTCGCACATGGCTGAGCAGCCGGATATCATGGGAATCCTCTGGCAGGAGGGCGGCCCCGAGCCTGTCAGTTTTACCTTTGGATGTGCCTTGCATGTGGAAACGACCACCTTCTTGGTACTGTAGTTGAATTGTCTCGGCAGACCTGAGAGCGATGTCTCAGGCTGTACGGCGGGTCTGCATGGAGCAGACCATGCGAACGCCTCGGAATCCAGAAGTCCTTAACAAACCATCAGGAGCAGCAAATGAGCAATCCTCTGATCGACGTGCAGAAGTACGGTCAAAGCATATGGTACGACAATATCCGCCGCGGGATTCTGACCTCGGGAGAACTCAAGGGCCTCGTGGACAACGATGGGCTTCTGGGGGTGACCTCGAACCCGGCCATCTTCGAAAAAGCAGTGGGCGGCAGCGACGATTATGATGGCGATCTGCGGACGCTTGTCGGCAATGGTGTCAAGGAGCCGATGGACTTGTACGAGGCTCTGGCGATCGAAGATATTCAGCTCGCCGCTGACATTCTGCACCCGGTATTTGTCGATACCAAAGGGCGCGATGGCTACGTCAGTTTCGAAGTCTCGCCCTACCTGGCCGCTGACACCGACGGCACCGTCGAATATGCCCGCCGGGTCCATAAGCAAATCGGTCGGGAAAATATCCTGATCAAGGTGCCGGGCACGCCGGAAGGCATGCCGGCGATTCGCACCTTGATCGGCGAAGGCATCAGCGTGAATGTGACGCTGCTTTTCTCCGTGAGTGCCTACGAGGATTGCGCGGAGGCTTATATCGCGGGTCTGGAAGACGCTGCTGCTGCCGGTCGCGACTTGAGCAAGATTGCGTCGGTGGCGAGTTTCTTCATCAGCCGGATCGATTCGTTGGCGGATTCGCGGATCGGCGAAGCCTTGGCGCAGCAGGAAGACGCGGTGAAGCGTCGTGCGATCGAGAGTCTGCAAGGGCGAATCGCGGTTGCGAACGGGATGATTGCTTACGCGAGCTATCAGGAAACGGTTGCCGGTAAACGCTGGAGTGCCCTTGCGGCAGCAGGCGCGACCTCGCAACGAGTCCTGTGGGCGAGCACGAGCACTAAAAATCCCGACTACCCGAAATTGAAATACGTCGAGGAACTGATCGGCGAGGACACGGTCAATACGATTCCGGCGGCGACATTCGATGCCTACCGAGAGGAAGGACATCCGACGCCGGCTCTGCAAACGGATTGGGAAGCCAAGCTCGATGAGGCGCGGGAAATTATGACCGCGCTCGAGAAGTTGGGGATTTCCATGGATCGGATTACCGATGAACTGCTGGTCGACGGTGTTCGGCAGTTCTCGGAGGCTTTCGGTGTGCTGCTCGCCTCGGTCGAGTCGAAAAGGGATGCAATCGTCGGCAACTGAAGAACCGGTAACACGCCCGGCGAGGCCTTTGTGCTGGTGGCCGGGTTCATGGAGGTGGGGCAGTGGGAGATCCTGGGCCGGCTTTGGGCCAAATCGCCGCGAAGGCGCTGGAGTGGGTGGCAGATGGCCAAACGATTGGCCTGGGCACCGGACGAGCCGCCGAGCAGTTTGTTCGAGCGCTTGGCGAGCGCGTCGCCGGTGGCCTGACGATTCGGGCTGTGCCGACCTCGGATGCCACCGAGGCTCTGGCCGCGGATCTGTCGATCCCGCTGGTCACTCTGGCGGAAGCGGGCACTCTGGACGTGACTTTCGATGGCGCGGATGAGTTCACGCCTGCCCGAGATCTGGTCAAGGGGTGGGGCGGAGCTTTGGTGCGCGAGAAAATCGTCGCGGCCTCATCGCAGAAGCTGGTGATTCTGGTCGGCCCCGAGAAAAAAGTCACCCGCCTCGGCGAGCGCGGCAAACTTCCGGTGGAGGTCGTGCCTTTCGGTCGTGCACTTTGCGAGCGCCAACTTGCGGCCATGAAGTGTCGCCCGGGGCTGCGTGTGACCGAAGCCGGCCCCTACCTGACGGATAACGGCAACTTCATTCTGGACTGTGCCATTGATCCGGTAGAAGATCCGGCCAGTCTCGAAGAGCAAATTCTCCGGATCCCGGGTGTGGTGGGAACCGGTTTTTTCCTCGGGATGGCAAACGCCGTCCTGTGTCAGAGCGAAGACGGAGTCGAAGTCTACTCCTGAGGTGAGGAAGTCATGCAACTAGGAATGATTGGTTTGGGGCGCATGGGCGCCAATTTGGTGCGTCGGTTGATGAAAGATGGTCATACCTGCGTTGTGTACGACCCGGACGCCGATGCGGTGGCGACCTTGGTCAAGGAAGGCGCGACCGGTGCCGGTTCTCTCGAAGAGTTCTGCGGGGCGCTCGAGACGCCGCGGGCGGCTTGGGTGATGGTGCCCGCCGGGGTGACCGGCGCTGTTGTGGATGAGGTTGCCGAATTCATGGGAGCCGGAGACATCCTGATCGATGGCGGCAACTCGTACTTCCGAGACGACCGTGCTCGCGCGGCGGCGCTCGAGCCCAAGGGTATCCGTTATCTGGATTGCGGCACCAGCGGTGGCGTCTGGGGTCTCGAGCGGGGCTATTGCCTGATGATCGGTGGCGACACGGATGCCGTGCAGCACCTCGACCCGATTTTTCGAACTATCGCACCGGGACGAGGCGACCTGGAGCGCACGCCCGGTCGCGAAGCTTTGGGGGGCACGGCCGAGGACGGCTATCTCCACTGCGGCCCCGCGGGTGCCGGTCATTTTGTGAAAATGGTCCATAACGGAATCGAATACGGCATCATGGCCTCGTTCGCCGAGGGGTTTGATATTCTTCAGAATGGCGACGCTGATACGCGCGCAAAGGTTCACGATGCCGAGACCGCTCCGTCGATGCACGGGGACCTGGACTACGATATCAACGTGGCCGATGTGGCCGAGGTGTGGCGCCGCGGCAGTGTGGTCGGCTCCTGGTTGTTGGATCTGGCGGCGATCGCTTTGGCCAAAGACCCAAATCTGGAGCAGTTTTCGGGACGTGTGTCGGATTCCGGTGAAGGTCGTTGGACGATCCAGACCGCGGTCGAGGCCGCGGTTCCGGTGGATGTGCTCAGTGCGGCACTATTTGCCCGGTTCCGATCACGCCAGGACCATACATTTGCCGAGAAGGTCTGTTCGGCGATGCGTTTTCAATTCGGGGGCCATCTCGAGAAACCCGAGGAAAGTTAGTCGCTGGCGTCTTTTCGCCGTCGATTCAAGGTGGGGTCATGATTGCAGCAGAGCCGACAGCCGGGCGCTTGGCCCCCACTTCGGTGGTCATTCTGGGGGCGGCGGGGGATTTGACCCGTCGCAAGCTCTTACCCGCCTTGTATAACCTTTTCCGCGACGAGCTTTTGCCCGAGCCCTTTTCGGTCGTCGGCTTTGCCCGCCGCGAGATGGATGATGATTCGTTTCGGGATCTGACCAAAAAGAGTCTGAATGAATACAGCCGGCGCGAAGTTGATCCGGAGCACTGGGATCAATTTCTTGGCAACGTCCATTATGTCGAGGGCACCTTTGACGACCCGCAGGCCTTCCTTGCCCTCGCGTCGCGGTTGGACGAACTGGAATCTGCCAAGGGGATGCCGGCGAATCGTGTCTTCTATCTCTCGATACCGCCCAGTGCGATTCAGACCTGTATCGAGGGCCTGGCGGCTGCGGGCCTGGTCAATTCGGTGGACGAGGGACAGCCCTTTACCCGAATCATTATCGAGAAGCCGATCGGCCACGATCTGGAAAGCGCGCGCGCGATCAACGACAAGGTGGCCGAGGTCTTTGCCGAGGAGCAGGTCTTTCGGATCGACCACTACCTGGGCAAGGAAACCGTCCAGAGCATTCTGGTGGCCCGCTTCGGGAACTCGATTTTCGAGCCTTTGTGGAACCAGAAGTATATCGACCATGTGCAGATCACGGTCTCGGAAACCGAGGGCGTTGGAACTCGAGCCGGATATTATGAGGAAGCCGGGGCACTGCGCGACATGGTGCAGAACCATATTCTTCAGTTGCTCTGTCTCACCGCGATGGAACCGCCTTGGACGCTGTCTTCCGAAGTGGTGCGCGACCATAAAATGGAGGTCCTCAATTGTCTCCGGCCGATCGGGCCGGCCGAGGTGGGACAGCGCGTGGTGCGCGCGCAATATGGTGCGGGGCAGGCGGGCGATACGGAGGTGCCGGGTTACCGACGTGAAGACCGAGTGGCGCCGGACTCGACCACCGAGACCTATGTGGCGATCAAGGCGCACGTCGATAATTGGCGCTGGGCCGGTGTGCCGTTTTTTATCCGGACCGGAAAGCGATTGCCGGTGCGCGCCAGCGAGATTGCTATTCAATTCAAATCGGTTCCTCCCGTTTTGTTCAATGCGGGCGATGCGAATCTCAAGCCCAACGTGCTGGCGATGCGAATCCAGCCTGACGAGGGCATGTCGCTGGGGATCGCCACCAAGGCTCCGGGACTTCGTCTGGCGATCACGCCGGTCGATCTGGACTTTCATTATGGCCAGGCGTTTGCGGAGGAGTCTCCGGAGGCCTACGAGCGCTTGTTGCTGGATGTCGTCGCCGGCGATGCGACCTTGTTCATGCGCCGTGATGCCGTGGAGGCTTCCTGGCAATGGGTGTCGGGGATTCTGGACGGCTGGGCGGAGTCGGGCGACCGCTGGTTGCCCGAGTACGCGGCTGGTGGCTGGGGTCCGGTGGAGGCCGAGCGCCTGATCGCCTCGAAGGAACGCGCCTGGCGCAAGATTTGATGACGGAAACCGATCATATTCTGGCGGGCGATATCGGGGGCACCAAGACTTTGCTGGCCCTGTACTCCGTTGATGGGGAGCAACTGCATTGTGTTCGAGAGCAAACGTTCGGCAGTGGCGACTATGCGACTTTCGATGATCTTCTGAATCGCTTTCTCGACGCGAAAACACCCCCTCTGCGGAGTGCTTGTCTGGATGTGGCGGGGCCGGTCGTGGATGGCGAATGTCGGACGACCAACCTTCCGTGGCTCCTGCAGGAAACGGCCCTGCAAGCCCGTCTGTCGGGCACGCCCGTTCGCCTCCTGAATGATCTCGAAGCAACTTCGTTCGGGATGCTGCACCTGCCGTCCAACGAGTTGCTGCAGTTGCAGGCGCCGACCCGTCCGGGTCGGCGCGGCAACGTGGCCGTAGTGGCGGCTGGCACCGGATTGGGGGAGGCTTATTTGTATTGGGACGGCCGCCATCATCATCCGATGGCGAGTGAGGGCGGTCATGCCGATTTTGCGCCGCGCACCGATCAGGAAGTCGAACTGCTCGTGTATCTGCGCGAAAAGCTGGGCGGTCGGGTCAGCTCGGAGCGAATCCTTTCGGGCCAGGGAATCCACGCCATCTATGAATTTCTGCGAGACCGGGGGGGCTACAACGAGCCGAAAGAGATGGCGGCCAGGTTGGGAGCCGGAGATCCGGCTGCAGCTATTTCGCAGATGGCTCAAGATGAGGGGGCTGCGTTGCCCCTGGCCACCATGGATCTTTTTTTCGAACTCTACGGCGCCGAGGCAGGGAACGTGGCCTTGCGGGGGCTGACTCATGGCGGCGTCTATATCGGTGGAGGGATCGCACCGAAGAACATTGCCTTACTGCAACGAGGCCCCTTTTTACGGGGATTTCACGCCAAGGGTCGATTTGGCGATTTCATGAAATCGCTCCGTGTTTCGATCTCCCTGAATCCGAAGACGGCTCTTCTGGGAGCTGCCAACTATGCCCTGCAGATCTGAACGGAGGACGGGAGGGGTGGCTTTCCGGGAGGTGCCGAATGGGGCGTAAGGCGGGGCCCCCCGAAGGTGCGAATGATCCGGATGAAGGTATCTTTCGCGGGGTCCGCATCGCTCGGCGTTACGTGTCCCCGGACGGTTTTGTGGTCCTGGCCGGGAAGACGGCGGCCGATAACGATCTGCTCACATTCAAATTGTCTTCCCCACGCGACTTCTGGCTTCATATTTCAGGGGATTCCGGCTCTCACGTCATTGTCCGGAATCCGGACGGGGTGGATCGTTTGCCCCGGGACACTGCCCGCTTTGCAGCCGCGGTGGCCGCTCGCCATTCACGCGCGCGGAGCGGCGGCAAGGTTGCCGTCCATCTCGCGAAAAGAGCGGATGTGCGAAAAGAGCGCGGAATGGCCGCTGGAAAAGTGTCCGTGAGCCGAGGGGTTGTGGTGCAGGCGACCCCCTTGCCCGAAGAAAAAGAGCCGATTGGGTCCAAATAAGTTTTGGATCGCTGTATATTTCCCTATTGCGCCTGAGAGGGTGTGTCTGCGAATGTCTTTGGAGCGGTTTTAGGCCGCGCAAAAACTCATGCAGAACCCCAACCGAAATGGTCAGCTCCGCTTCTCAGATCTTCTGGTGCTCCTCGCGCTCGCCGGAACGATTGTGGGCGGACTTCTGACGCTTTAAAGACTGAATCCCTACATGCGAATTCCCGGGGGGAAGCTGCGTCAAAGCTCGTGAAGGAGAATTTGATGTGGAAATCCTTGGGGGCGATATTCGGCGGTCTTTTGATTGTGTCAGCAACTGGAAGTCCCTCGTTTCCTGGTGATATTTTCCAGGGAGGGGGGCCTCGGAGCACGGATTGCCTCGCGGTGTTTCAGGTGCCTGCAGCGGACGCGATCGTGGGAAAGCGTCTGGTTTGCACCGACGGGGATCCTACTTGTGATTCCGACGGCGTCGTGAACGGCCAATGCGCCTTTTCTGTCGGCATTTGCTCCAATTATAGCGGAGGGGACCGCTGCGATCGGCAAGGTTTGCGTCAGATTACGGTGGAAGATGCCGAGGACGATGGCAGTCGGGAATTCGATCCGGATTTTCAGGCTCTGCAGTCGCTGGCGGATGCTTTTTTTGAATTCCCCGAGGAATTGGACGAGCGTTGCATGCCTTTGTCGACGGTTTTGGTGCCTGTGGATGGGCCACGGCGAGGGGGGAGCTGTCGAACCGGTCGAAAGACGGTTCGTCTTCGTTCGCGTTCGATATACGTTGGCGGGGAGTCCGTGCTGGATCGAGACCAGCTTCGCCTGAGTTGCCGCCCGGCTCGAGGGGGATGCGATGAAAAGATTTTCTTCGACGGAACTTTTGATCGGATTCAACGGCAGATCCTCGATAAGGGCTGTGCTGTTGGGGGCTGCCATGATTCGGAATCGACAGCGGGGGGCTTGCTGCTCGAGACAGGGGCGGCCTACGGGGAGCTTGTGGGTATGGAGCCCGGGAACGGGGCGGCGCGGGCTGCAGGGTTGTTGCTCGTCGCCCCGGGCGATCCCGATCGCAGTTTTCTTCTGCGGAAGTTGACGGGATCGTTGTCCCCCGGTTTTGGAGGGCGGATGCCGGATGATGGGCCCCGGATCCCGAGACACCTGCGGGTGCTGGTGCAGGACTGGATCGCCGAAGGTGCCCTGGCCGATGGCTGGCTGGACGATCCTGCGGGCTAGGGCATAAAAAAGCCCCACGCAAATGCGTGAGGCTTTTTCAGCTCCCCGGACTGGACTCGAACCAGTGACAAGTCGGTTAACAGCCGACTGCTCTACCAACTGAGCTACCGGGGATCGCGGTTTTTTGGGTACCATCCACTATTGTCTGTCGCAATTCGTTCCGGAGAATTCCCCGAAATAGGGATTGCATCATGGCGAACAAAAGGCGAAGATTCTCGGATGCGCTCGTCTCTGAAGGAACTGCTCCCGGAATTACCCGGAGGAATTTATCGCGGCACAGCCTTTGCCGCGCGTGCTCTGGAGGATCGCTGGGAGCCGATTGGTTTGTCGGTGCTGGACACTCGCATCGGTGGCGGTTTGCCCGTGGGGCGATGTAGCGAATTTTTTGGATCACTTTCCGGCGGCAGTACCAATCTGGCGATTCGTCTGATGTCCGAGGTGACCGCCTCCGGACGTTCGGTGGGCTGGATTGATCCCCACGATGTTTTCGACCCCGAGGCTTGCTCCCGATTCGGTAGCTGTTTGCAGGAAGTCCTTCGGGTGCGCCCCCGGGACCTTGCTCAATCACTGGATGCAGCGGAGATCCTCCTGCGGAGCGGAGACTTTCCACTCGTGGTTCTGGATTTACAGCCCCGTGTGGAGGTCGCTTTGCAATGGGTTTCCACGCGGCCGTGGCACGTGGGTGCTGCGGCGGGGGTCCGGTTGAGTCGGGCGGCCCGACAAAACAGGGCCACGCTCCTGCTTCTTTCCGGCCCCACGCCCCGTCTGGAAGGTGTTCCTGCGGCCGTGCGCCTGGAATGCTCTGCGCCCCGAGCCATCTGGGCTTCCGGGATTGAGGATCGAAGTTTCCTTCAGGGATTGCAGTCGCTGGTCAAGGTTCACCGATCTCCGGGAGGATCGGGATTCGGGGTCTCGGTTTTTCTCTGATGTCTCGCTACGCCAGTCTTTGCATTCGGGATTTTCCGGTAGTGGCTCTGCGGCGAGCGGAGCCGGAGCTGCGAGGTGTTTCGCTCCTGTTGACACGTTCTGGCCAGACCCCACAGCCGGAATCCCGGATTCTTTGTTGTTCGGCAGAAGCGGTGGCTCGTGGCGCGTCAGCGGGAATGACCGTTGCGCAAGCGATGGCGCGATCCTCCGACTTTTTGCTCCGCCCGATGGACCCGGAGATACTTCATGCGGCACGTGAGTCCTTTTTCGAAGGTGTTTTCACGGTGGTGCCGCACGTCGAATTGGCGCCGCTTTCCGAACAATCCGCGCAGGCCGTTTACCTCGAGGTACCGGAGGCAGGCGGTCGTTTTCGCTCGACCGGGGGACTGGCCTCGGCGCTTCTGTCGCGTTTGACTCCCGGGGGATTTTTGCCTGCCGTCGGTCTGGCTGATCGTCTGGCAACAGCGATCGTTGCTGCAGAAGAAGCCGCCTCGCATCCGGGAGAGGTTGTTCTGATTCCCCCCGGTGGCGATCGTGAGTGGCTGGCGGAGCGCCCTCTGGCCCTCTTGCACCCGGACTCGGAGATTCAGGCGTGGCTCGAGGGGGTTGGTATCGAATATCTGGGGCAATTGGCGGCCATTCCCCGAGACCAGGTAGCCACACGTCTGGGCCGAGAAGGTGTTCGCTTATGGGAACAGGCTTGCGGAATATTTTCCCGACCTCTCCGTCGGCGGTTCCCGAAGGTGGACCTGCTGGAGGGGGTTACTCTGGAATGGGGTGTCGATTCGCTGCAGGCACTTCTTTTCGTCTTGCGAGGGTTGCTGGAACGTTTGCTGGTACGATTGGAGCTTCGTTCCATGGCGGTGGCGGCCATGCGGCTCCGCCTGGAGGCGACCGACGGGACGGTTCAGGAACGGCCCATGGGTGTTTTGGCGGCTACTCGAGAGCACAAGGTGCTGCTCGAAGTTCTTCGTCTTGAACTGGAGCGCCATCCCCCCGATGCAGCCATCGCGAAAGTATCGTTGGTATTTGTGCCCGAGGAGGCGCGTCCGGAGCAGTTGGATTTGTTTCGTCCGGCCGGGCCGCCGCCTTTGCGTCTGGCAACGACGCTGGCTCGCCTGGCCTCGATTTGTGGAGAGGGGCGGGTGGGAAGGCCATTGGCGCCGCAAGGCTATCGTCCCGAACCTTCGGTGCTGGCGACTTTTGCGCCTGTTCATAGGCCGGATACGGGGGGGACAAGGGGGTGGGAGATGGCTCGGGAAAAGCCGGCAACTTTTCTTCGCCTCCTGCGGCCGGCGCTGCGGATCGAGATCGTCGGCAATGGTCGGATATTCTCGGCTCTGCTCCGGAACGGAGTTTCCTGCGGCATTGTGCGCATGGGCGGACCCTGGCGAATTGAAGTCGAATGGTGGGCCGAAAAGCCGTGCTGTCGGGATTATTACGATGTGGAGCTTCGGAATGGAGGGTTTTGTCGAATCTATCAGGATTTGAACGCACCGGAGGAACGATCGGGTTGGTTTATGTCGGGTATCTATGACTGACCATTTGACCTCGAAGGCGCCGCATGGGCGAACCTGAAGTATGGACAGTTTCGAGAAAGAACGGGAAACGGCACTTGCTCTGGTGGAGCAGGCGGGCGAGTTGACGTTGAAGTATTTCGGGAAGGATATTGCGGTCGAGACCAAGGCCGATGATTCGCCGGTTACGGTCGCTGATCGAGGCGCTGAGGCACTGATTCGCGAAGGGCTCGAGGCCGCGTTTCCCGACGACGGCATTCTCGGGGAGGAGCATGGCGAGAAAAAGGGCTCGAGCGGACGGCGCTGGATTATCGATCCTATCGATGGCACCCAATCCTTTATCCGCGGCGTTCCGTTTTATGGAACCCTCGTCGGCCTGGAGATGGGCGAAGAAGTCCCGCTGGGGATTATGGGATTTCCTGCTTTATCCATGAACCTATGGGCTGTTCAGGGTCAGGGTGCCTGGCGGGATGGTCAGCGCCTGCGGGTTTCGGAGGTGGATCAATTGGCCGATGCTACCGTACTGTCGACCGATGCCAGCCCGGGGCATTTCGGCAATGAGGCTGAGGCATTTGGCCGCATTCTGGAGCGTTGTGGCCGTCAACGAGGCTGGGGCGACTGTTATGGATATGCCCTCGTAGCCATGGGGCAAGCCGAAGCCATGTTCGATCCGATCCTCGCCCCTTGGGACTGTGCGCCCATGCTGCCGATTCTGGAGGAGGCAGGCGGAGTCTTTGTCGACTGGAGAGGGAATCGCACGATTCATGGCCTTTCGGGGATCGCTACCAACGGAGCCTTGCGGGAAGAGATATTTCAGGTTCTTGCTTGAGGAGCTCGATCGCGCCGACCGTGAATTCACGACGGAAAGCGGCTAGGACAGGATGATGAGCGACACCCGCGAGACGATCCCCGGGGATCTGGTCCTGATCCAGTCGGCGAGCAAGCCCGCCGGGTTCGCGCGGATCGAGGCCATCCGGCCTCATGAACTCGAGGGATGGTATCATTGCGATCTCCTGCTGCTCGCGGTGCCTCCGCGACCGATCACATGGATTCTGGAGCGCGTGCAGATCGATGGTGGTGATTTCACAATGAGTGGGCAGCCAATCCGGTTGGAGAGGTTGCCCGATTTGGGGGCTTCGCATGCCTCGGCCGAGGAGATGGTCGAAGACACGGCGGAGGATCATGGGGAAGGTACTGCCGGCGATACTGCCGAAGACAGCCCCGAGGAATCTGCCGGAAATACGCCAGAGGCGCCGGCCCCTGGGCCCAAGCCCGGTCCGACCGGGGGCCGAACGGGTAAGGTGGTCGACCTTTTCCCGCGAGAATAACCGGCATTTCCGCAAGGCCGCCGGAACCAGATTTTCGTGCAATAACGCAACGCGGCATGAACTCCCGTGTTGACAGAATTACTGTTTAGGCTTTATTTCAGAGAGTATGGCGGTCCGAATAGAGTTCAACCCTCCACGCAGAAAGCGCGCCGGCAAACGAGAAGGCTCCTCCTTCGTCGTGGTCGTGGCGATAGCTGGTGCCGTGGTGGGAACGCATTTTCTCTTGTGGTTCGCCGGTCTCATTCACTGAAGCAAAATCCATTTATAGTTTTGACATTCTTTAGAAGCTGTTCATTTCAGTCTTCCCACTTCGATTCCCACCAAATTCAATTTCGAATCCCCACCCTGGACCTACCTCGCATTTCCGCAATCAACCTTCGAAACGTGGCAGCTTTGCAGTAAAGTGTCGGCTCGTTTGTGCCGACATATCTCTCAGCGATGCACGATTGGTGCTGTCGGGAAAGGGAGGCGGGGTTGATGCGCGGAGCAAGTCCAGGAAGCCGAGAGGCGAACAAGACCGAGATCTCTTCGAATTTCGATCTGGTCGCCGTGGCCGAGGCCATTTCTCGCCGAGCACCTGAGGGGCATAATCTCGACGAAGACGTTCTTCGCGAGATTCGCCACGAGTTGGGCAACCATTTTCACAAACTTTACTACTGGGCAGATTACGTTCAGGAACTTGCGGGGGGCGATGAAGCCGAGCCATTAGGCGACCCGCTTACGGGATCGATTCAGAAGCTTGAGAGCTTTTTGAACCGCGCCATGCAGTATCTGAGTCCGGCTCCGCTCGAGAGCGTCCGGATGGAGCTCTCCGAGGTTGCGAACGCGATTGAGCAGTTGCTCGCGTCCGAGGTTCCCGAAGCGAAAATCGAATTGACGATGGCGGCGGGGATCGAAGAGCGCGGAATCTTGATTGACCCCGGGAAGTTCTCTGCCTCGATCCAGACGGTCGGACGGACCTTGAATCAAGCCAGCGACGGATCCTTGCTCGGCTACCGGATCTTCGTCGATACGGTCGAGCATATGCGAGCCTTTGAATTTCGGATGGCGGCTGCGTCGGCCCTCAGGCCCGAAGCCGCCGAAGAGGTTCGCATGCTTGATTGGGCGAACGCTCAACGCACGATCGAAACTCACGGAGGCACTCTGTCTCTGTGCGAACTGAAGGACGGTACCACGCAGGTGTGTCTGGTTCTGCCTTGGGATGCCTGAAACGTAATGGAAACACGCATACTGATCGTTGATGACGACCCATTCATCTGCAGACAACTCGACGAATTGCTCACGAGCCAGCGATATCTGGTGGCCACCGCAAACTCTGGGCCGGAGGCCAAAGAGGCTCTCGTGAACCACGAGTTTTCTCTGGCGCTTGTCGATCTCAAGATCCCCGGAACCGATGGCCTGAGTCTGACCAGCGAGCTTCGCGAGCGACAGCCGGATCTGGACGTGATCATGATCACTGGTTACGCCAGCATCAAGGGCGCGGTTGAGGCCATCAAGCGAGGGGCTGCAGACTATATCACCAAGCCATTTCAAAATGAGGAGATCCTGCTCGCAGCGGAGAAAGTTCTCGAGAAGAGACGCCTCATCGACGAAATCAGCTACCTCCGCGGCCAACTTGAGGAGCGTTACTCCTTCGCCAATATGGTGTCGCGTAATCCCAAGATGCACGATATTTTCTCGCAGATCGAAGCTCTGGCCCAGACCGAATCGACGGTGTTGCTGGTCGGGGAGTCGGGCACCGGCAAGGAACTTTGTGCTCGGGCGGTGCATTATCAGGGCAAGCGCAAAAGCGGAAAATTCGTGGCTCTGAACTGCGCTGCATTTCCGGACACCCTGCTGGAGAGCGAGTTGTTCGGATTCGATCGCGGTGCGTTCACCGGGGCCGTTCAGGACCGCGTGGGCAAGATTGAGCTTTCCTCTGGCGGAACCTTGTTCCTGGACGAAGTCGAGGCGATTTCGCTGAATATGCAGATGAAGCTTCTGCGCGTTCTGGAGCAGTGCGAGTTCGAGCGTCTCGGTTCGAATCGGCGCATTCAAGTGAACTTGCGGATCATTGCAGCCACCAACGTCGATCTCGAGGAATTGGTCGCCAGCGGCAAGATGCGCGAAGACTTCTACTACCGGATCAATGTCGTGCCAATCCGCATTCCTCCGCTGCGCGATCGGATCGAGGATGTCCCATTGCTGGTTGCCGAGTTTCTGCAAAACTCCAAATCGGCCAAAGACAAGGGTTTGCAGCGAATTTCCAACAAGGCGTTGTCCGAACTCATGAGCCATCAGTGGCCTGGCAACGTTCGAGAGTTGGGGAATGTGCTCGAACGTTCCATTCTTCGCACCAGCGGCGATGTCCTGAAAGTGGTGGACTTGCCGACGAATGCTAAAACGCGCGCACTTGCGGGCACTCGCAGCCGCGGCAATGACTACGAGATCCCCTTGAAAGAGTTCCTCCGGCGATGTGAACGAGATTATCTCGGGCATGTGCTAAGGAAATACCAGGGGGCTATCAGCAATAGCGCGAAACACGCTCTGGTGGATGCCGCGACGCTGCATCGCAAGATGAAATCTTACGGGATGAAGAGAGATGAATTCCGCTCCAAGGGGAAGTCAAAATCCAGCGCCTCCCGAAGGGATAGCGATGAACTTCTTTCCGGAAACTCGTGAAGACAACGGATCGATGGACGAAAACTCCGAAGAAGGAATTCTGGCTTTCCTTTGGCGCCACAAGGTATGGTGGCTCGCGCCGGCGGTTGGTGTCCTTGCGCTGACAGCGGCCATGTTGTGGGCGGCGCCTGATGATGGCGCCTCTCCTTTTGTTTATACATTGTTCTGAGGGCCAGGATTCAAACGTGCAAGAAAATTTGGCATTGGCAGAGTTTCCTGCGGCAGAATCGGCAGTTGCCCGGCGGAGGGTGGGAATCGTTGCTGCGTCTCGGTTTCCCGCACCGCGAGGCTCGCAAGTCCATATTGGAGAGATGGCCAATGCGTTGGCTCGATCCGGCGAAAGCGTTCACCTGATCGGACCTCTGGATCCGCGTGCTGCGGAAGGCCTCTATCGCCGTCATCCCTTGAGTCGGATGGCGAAGTTTCGTCCACGCCCATCTGTAAGCGGATTGCACCTGCTGGAGCGCCCTTTTTTCGATTCACTACTGGTGGGCCGACTTTTTCAGGTGGTGCGGCGGGAGCGGTTGCAAATTCTTCATGCCCATAATTACGAGGCCTTGGCGGCCTCTCTGCTGGTGCGCGGGATGCTTGGCGTCAAAGTTGTCTACCACGCGCATAATGTTGCTGAAGATGAATTGCCACTCTACAGCCCCGATTGGCTTGCCTCCTCGGTCCGCGCCTCCGCCCGGAAAATGGATGGTGTTTTGCCGGCGATGGCCGATGCTGTCGTGGCGCTCAGCGCAGACGTGGGGGACCACCTTGTGGGGCGAGGGGTCTCTGCCGAAAAGGTTTGGATAATTCCTCCGGGACTCGACCCGGAGCCGTTCCAGGCGGGTCGCCGTGAGAAGCGAGAACGAGCGGTCGTATTTGCCGGGAATTGTGATGGCTATCAAAATCTGCAGCATTTGTTTCGTGCCTGGGAGATCGTTGCCGCAAGCGACCCGCAAGCCGAGTTGCGCATTGTCACACACGCCCGGGGCGCAGCGTTGAAGCGCTGGCGGTGCTCTGCTCTTGGGCCCCGGATTCATTTCGTTGAGGCTCAGGCCCTGTCGGAAGTGGCGGCCGAGCTTGGTCGGGCGCGTGTGGGTGTCTCCCCGCGGGTTTCCTGGTCGGGTTTTCCGATCAAGAATTTGAATTATATGGCAGCGGGTCTGCCGACAGTGGCTCTCGGGGCTTCGGCAAAAGGCGTGCTCGACGGGATTTCCGGCTGGGTGGTCAACTCGGATGAACCCGCGGATTTTGCGTCTTGCATGCTTGAGGCGTTGGCAAGCCCGGCGGAGTCCGGGCGTCGAGGTGCTGCTGCCTATCAGAGGGTGCTCGCGGAACATTCCTGGGACAGCTTGATTGAGCCTCTGCTGGCATGTTCGCAGTCGGTCGAGGAGCGGCAGGGTCTGCATTTAGTCCCGAGGGCAGACCCCCGGAACCTCCCGGATAACGCTGAAGGCGATTTCTCGCTTCAGCGGGTTTCCTCGGAGCGTTTTCCGCTGTAGAAATCGTCGCTGTGGACGATGCGGAGATCAAGAAGGAGGCCGATGACCTTCTGCGGATTTGGGGCGAAATTGGCCGACGAGTCGGCCATTCGGGGTTTCGCAGTGTCGAGGATCTGATTTCTCAACATGGCCAGGTGCGTGTCGCGACCGAGCAGGTTGCCAAGGAAGAGATCGATGCGGGTCTGCTTCGTGTGCATGGCCTTCTTGGTCGTTTGAGGGCGATGCGCAGAGAAATGACGGATCTTCTCGATTTGAAGGAAAAGCTACCGCAGTTGGGCGATATTTGACCTCGCCCCCTACCATTGGTATTTTCAGGCTATGCATTACGATCCGACCACGCCCGCACTGACCCAATTCATGATGATGTTGATTCGTCCGGACAATCTCCCGATTATCGGGATGCTGGTTCTGGTGTTGGGTTTTACCTTTCTCGGATTCAAGGAAGCTCGCAAGAATGATGAGCTGATCCGTCAGGGACGTGAAGACGAAGTGCTTCGCCGAATGCAGGAATAGCGGGAATAACAGAGAAAGTACGGATCTATGCCCTTTACGATCATCGCCGAGAATTGCACGGGATGTAGCGCCTGCGAGCAGAGATGCCCGACAAGAGCCATCTCGGGTGACCCTAAAAAAGCCTATTTGATCGAGGGCTCAATGTGTATCGATTGCGGCGCTTGCGGCGTGATCTGTCCGGACGAAGCGATTCTCGACACCTTCGGAAACATGACTTCCGTGTTGAAGAAACCCCAGCGGCCGGTTGCCATCGTTCACCCTGATAATTGCAACGGTTGTGGTGTCTGCATCGACGTCTGTCCTTTCGATTCTCTGGACTCGGCTCCCGGCAACGAGGCAAGCTTTCTGGGTAAAGTGATCGTGAACGAAAAGACCTGCGTAGGTTGCCGACTGTGTGAAGAGGTTTGCGGTTGGGAGGGCATTTATATCATGCCCGGCGAAGAAAAGGCTCCGTTTCTCGATGCCTTGGGCTACACAGAGGAAGAGTATAACGCGACCTCGGGCACGGCCTGATCTCGTGCCGGGTTCCGGCCTCTGGCAATTCGCAGGCCGAAAGTAGGCTACGGAGTGCGCCATGGAGTCGATGTGCGACTCGACCGACGTTGATCCTTAGTTCGATCGGCAGTTCGAGCCTCAATTCGATCCATCCTGAAGACCACCAGCTAGCGTAAACCCTTGACCTCGTAGGTGATTTCCCTTGGTGTCTTTTAAAGACACAATCATTCTCGGGGACAAAGATTGTGTCTTGCGAACAAGGCCTGCCAGGCGCTAAAATTCAGAGTTATCGGGGTTCCGCACGGAGTCCCACAGGGTCTCGAGGAGTTCGGTCATGAAGAACAAAAAATTCTATTTTCTTCTCTCGGTTTTGACGGGAATGTTGCTGCTTGAGGGGGGATCTCCTCGGGAGGCACGTGCTCAGGCGGATGAGGATACGGTCCGATGCGCACAGGCTGTTTCCAAAGCCATGGTCGATTTTACGACGCGGGTCTACGAAGCCAAGTCGGGCTGCGAGGCAAAGCGAATTGCGAGTTCCCGACCGAAGTTTTGCGGTCAGGACGAGCGCAAGACAAAGGACCTCGCCGCAGCCAATCAGCGCCTCGAAAGAGAGATCCGAAACTGCAAGGAGGGAGCGCTTGCAAACCTCTGCCCCCTGGGTGCCCGGAATAGTGTCTCCTTGACCGCGGGGCTTGCCTCGGAGGGCGACCCGTCGTCCATCGCTTCGCAACTGGAAGCTTTGGTAGGGAGATTGTTCGTGGCACCGATTAGCGCATCCGGTTGTTCTCCGAGGCCGGGTTGGGATGCTGACCGCCCTGCGGAGGAGTGCGTCAAGGTTCTTTCGCGGAACGGTGGAGAACTTTTCGAGGAATTGCAGGAATGCTTTGCTGACTGCGAATTGAAGCAGATGAAGCAGGATGACGTCGAACAATTCTGTGTTGATGTGAGCACGGGAGCGCCGACAACCTCGAAGGTCAGCGACTGCGTCAACAAGGAATTGACGGCGTTCTTCTCGACGATGGATCGCAAGTGCAGCGACGATGGGGTCGACCAGTTGGGTTGTCCGGACGGGCAAACGACATCGGTGGCTGTGGCCGCTTCTGTCGCGACGGAATTTTTGCAGATGGCCGAGTCTTTGAATCTGGGCCTTTTTCATTCCATTTGTCGCTCCGAGACGGATATCGTCGTGGATACGGTGCCGTCATCTGCGACCTTGTTGCCAAGTGGCTCACCTGTCACGGTCAGTTGCGGCACGCTCGTTGATGCCGATTTCATGGCGGGGAACTCGATCCTCAGACTCGATAGCAATGTGAACTGCGATTCCGTGCAGGCCGCGATCGATGGCTTGATGGTCAGCGCGACCGGAATTACGATTGATGGTGCGGATGAGTACGGCCTTGTCGGGATGGATAGAAGCCGCTATCGCACGGGCGCGGGTATCCGACTGCTTCCGGGCGCTACGAATATCACCCTGAAGAACCTGAAGTCGATCCGCAGATTCGGAGTGGGTATTGCTGACTCGGGGCTGAATACCGGCCTTCGCATTCAGAATGTCGCGTTACGCCGGAATGATACGGCGGGACTGTCCATCCACTCTCCGGGGGTCGTGATCGAGGGCCTCTATGCGGACCGAAATAAAATAGGCGCGATCCTGGAAGGCGATAATATCGTGATCCGTGATTCGACGATTCGCCGATGCGACGGGAGTCGCGGTGTCGGGCTTTTGGTGCGAGGAATGGATGCCGACGCTAACGGCGTGGCGGTAGAGGTGCGCGATATGTTTTTCGAGCACAATGGCGTCGGCGTGGATCTGGTGGGAAGTTTTCACCGCGTTCTGGACAATCGAGTCACGCGCTCGCGCTATTCCGCCATTGAATCCGATACATCCGATTCGCTTTACGACGGCAATTTGTTCCGCGACAGTCGTCAGGGCTTCGGGCTGGAAGTTCGCGGCGTCAATAATATCATCAACGAAAACCAATCGGAGAGTAACGGACTCGCGGCCTTTGCGGTTACCGGAAATGGCAATACGATCACCAATAATAGCGCCGGCGACCCCCGACGAGGTAACGGTAGCAAGGGTGGCGGCATCACGGTGACAGGGATCGAGAACGAGTTAGGTGGCAACGGTAGCTATCGAAATCGACCAACGCAGTATTCGATCGGTCGTTATAATGTTGACCTTGGCGGCAACGTCGCCAATGGCGAGGAGATTTCTTTCGGCCAGGACGGAACAACGGTCGAGTAGGGCCGACGGCGAGGTCGAGAACGGGGTTGCCGTTCCCGACAATCGCCTCTGAAGAACCCACCACTCGAACCGAAGCCCGGCGGCGCAAGGGCCGTTGATGCTTCGGTGGCTTTCGAAACCGGGGGCAAGGACGAAGGCGCGAGACGATGTCCGGCCGACAGGGCTGTGGGTTGATCCGTCGGCGTGAGTAGCGCCTAGGCCGCGTCACGCGCTTCACGGTTTGATGCTTCGGACGATGATTGTTCTGGGGAAAGGGCCTTGAGGCGGCCTGTTTGAACGCCGCCAGCAGCTGCGTGCGCCGCGATTAATTGCGATTTGTCCGGAGGCGCGCGCGATTCGAATCAGCGGATTTCCCTGCATTCGATTCCCCGCTGCTCAGGCGCCAGGGTTTTCGAAGCCCTCAGGAAATCTGGTGCCGGATCGCCGGCACCATCGGGCGTGCGGCGAACGTCAGGATTGACGGACGAAGCGGGACGGGTCAAAAGGATGGCAGCCCGGGTTGGTCCGGGCGAGTGGGTCATGGCCCGGGAGAGATGAATGGGGAAATTCACCCGAGAGGAATTGCTGGAAGCGTTCCAGCACTACCGTCAAGTGCGCGATCGAGCTTCGCGGACCGGAAATTGGGACGCGTGGGCGGATCTTTTTACTGAAGATGCCCACTATACGGAGCACGCTTATGGAGAACTGCAAGGCCGGGAGGCGATCCGTGAATGGATTGTTGGTGTGATGAAGCCCTTCCCCACCATGACATTCCCGGAGGGCTGGTCGGTCATCGATGCGGAGCGGGGCGCTGTGGTTTGGGAATCCTGGAATGCCTTCCCGGAGCCCTTTCAGCCCGATGGGACGCCCTATCGGTTTCCGAACTGGACCCGGATTGTCTACGCGGGAGAGGGCCGGTGGTCGTCAGAGGAAGACGTTTACAATCCGCAGAAAGATGCGCCGAATGTCATGAAGGCGTGGCTGGCTGCAGGTGGGAAGTTCAAAACTCCCGAGCAGGTCAAGATCAAGCATTAGGATGCCATCGGAAGCCCCCCTTGGAGGGGGGCTTCCGATGATCATTCGCTTACCTCGACCTCGATAGTATCCGAAAGTTCGTTGGAGAATTCATCCGCTGGCCAAGTCGCTGTAATGACCACTTCCCCATCGGAAAGGAAGCGACCCTGATTGACCTTGAACTCGGCGCTTGATGTCCGGCCGGTTCCCATCTGGACCACCGTGTCGTCGGATGAAGTCCAATTCACCAACAAGTTGACACCCTGCGTGGGGCCAGCTTTGTACCAGACCTTCGCCTTGAGGGCCATGGTATCTCCGACCCGACCGCGGATCTTTCCGTCGGGACTCACAGCCGGCAGGAACGGGTAAATCTGGAGCCGAATCCGGGTCTTTCTGACACCAATCTTGGAGTTGGAGTCTGTGTCTTCCGAAGAGATGTCGAACTCAGGGTCGTATGCGCTGATCTCGACAATGGCGTCGTCATGGGCGGTCACTCGTCCTCCCTGAGCGCCTGACTCGATCACGCTTACCGAAGCTGGGTCTTCGGACTCCCAGATGACCTTGTTGGTGATCTCGACCTCAACGCCGCTGCTGTAGACGCGATAAGCTCGGAGTTGCTTACTTTTCCCGTAATTGAGGTCGTGGTCGCTCGGAACGATCCGCAGTTCCACCAGCTCTGCGGCGGTGCACTCGATAGTGACGTCGCCCAGAGTTCCTGTCGAGGTCATGGATCCATCAGGGAGAGCCGCGGAAATGACAGCAATCCCGATCTCGCGACAGGTGACTCGTCCTAGCTCGACTGGAACTGCATCGCTGTTCGACGAGAACCAGAGTGAGCTCGACGTTCGGTCGAACGGACGATCTTCGCCGGAGATCGCGAGCAACGCGTAGAGTTGTCGGGACTCGCCAGGCGCGAGAAGTTCTCGTTGCGGGGCCTGAACGATGGTATCTGGAGTCGCGGACACTTGCAGCCCGATTGGAGTTGGGCTGGTCCCGCCGCCATCGTCGCCGCCATCGTCACCACCGTCATCGTCACCACCTCCGCCGTTGAGGTCCGATGTGGATACCGTGGCGTCGCCGTTGCTGAGAGTCGAGGAGACGCCGGTTTGGAGGTCGATTGCCTTAACGTAGATCGGATTATTGCTGAGGGCCGTCACAACAAGGCGCCCCGTGTCGCTGATGTTCGCAATGCTCGGGCTGCTGACACTCCAGATGACTTCTTTGGTGACGTCCACAGTTGCGCCATCTTCGAAAATGGCGAGTGCACTCATTTGGTACTCTTCGTCGAGTTCGGCGAGCAAGTTCTCGGGTGCAACGTATATTTTCTGCAATCCGCTGACGACCTCGAAACTTCCGGTGGAAGCATCGGACATGGTCTTGGAGAATCGGTGGCGAACTTCGACCCGGCCTGAGCCCGGTTCGAGACCGGTGAGCAGTCCTTTCTGGTCGGAGTCATCAAGAGACACGCTGGATCGATCCCGGCTACGCCACTCGACCTCGTCGGTGACATCGACACCCGTGGTGCCGTCATTGTATTCCGCCAAGGCGGTTAGCTGGAGTGTTCCGCCAACACGGAGAGAGACGTCGGCGGGGAAGATTTCAAGACGGATGATTTCTCGAACGGTAATGGGCAGCGCTGCTTCGAGATTTTCCTCCCGGTATTCCACGTTCAGCGCCGTGGTGCCCCCGCGTCGCCCTTCGATGAATCCTTCATTATTGATGGATGCGATGCGCCTCGAGGCGACACGCAGTCGCAGTTCATCGAGAGGCAGAGGGGAAAGTGTTCCGTCTTCGGCTACACCCTGAACTGTGAAACTAGCCAGTTCGTCGACGCTCAGGGTCAGGGCATCAGGTTCAAATTTGAGTCCGACGACCGTATCGGAGGAGGCTTCAGGTCCGTCTGGATCCAGGTCGTAGCCGACTTCGACGCGGCCTGTGGATCGATCGTTTCGAATCCCGCTCTCGGGGTCGCGGATTTCGATCTCTGTCTCGCCCGGCTCGATTGCGGTCAGGTGGCCCCGGAGTGCGGCATCATCAACCGTGGCGATCTTGGTGCGGTCCGAACTCCATTCCACGGTTTCCGTGACATCGACTTCGGCAGTCTCGTTATCAAATTTCGCCAGCGCGCGAAGCTGAGTCGTCGCACCGGGTTCCAATCCAATACGCGCCGGTGAAATTCTGAGGCTGGAGAGTTGAGCCACGCGTACCTTCAAGGCGACTCGTGAGCTCCGCCCTGCGTCCGCGTAACGTGCACGAACCTCGGTTTCGCCCCCGCTGATAGCGGTGATCAAAGCACCGGATTCGACGTTCGCGACGCGGCGACTCCGAACCCGAAGTTCGACCAGGTCGGTGACATCTTCGGCCCAGCCGTCCTTGTAGATGGCGGATATTCTTACGGATTGACTTTCTCCGGGGCGCAGAGAGATCGACCCCGGCTGGAATACGAGATTCTTGATGTCTCGGATGGAGCGTTCAGCATCCGGATCGGGGGGGACGTCTTCGGGTGACTCGCCCGGGTTGGTGACGATGACTTCACCGTCGCGCTTTTCGGTTTTGGTGCCCGAGGCACGGTCCCGCGCCATGACGGTAGTTTCACCGCGACTGATTGCGGTAAGGCGGCCGGCAGCGCTGCCGTTTTCGCCGACGGTGACTACGCGCGTCTTGCCGGAGGTCCAACTGACCATCTGGGTGACATCCGCGCTTCGGCCATTGTCGTAGGTGGCCAGCGCCTTCAAGGCGAGTGTCTCATCGACCTCGAGACGGGGCTTTTTCGGTTGGAGCGTCAGTTGCTCGACTTCGCCGACCCAGATCTCCAGATCTCGGCGGGGTTCCTCGCCCGAGATATGTTCGATCTCGATTTTGGCTGTGCCGGATTCGCCGGCGGTGACCCTGCCGGTACTGCTGACGCTGGCCACCTTCCCTCGTCGACTTCGGAAGAGGCAATCGTCCGTTACGTCGGCGGTCGAGCCATCCTCAAATTCGGCGGTGACCGCGATTTGCATGGTCTCGCCGGGGATCAAACTTGTATTGTCGACCTCAAATGTCAGTTCCTCGATTTCCGGCGGGTCTTCTTCGCTGTCCCCGTCACCGTCGTTGCCGCGGCCGGTTACCGTGACAAGCATCTGATTTTTCTCGGTTTTTTCACCGGACTCGGGGTCTTCGGCCGAGATTTCAGCGATTCCAGCGCTCAGAGCTGTGACCTCACCCTTGGAACCGGGTGTGTTCGAGACCACGGCAACACCCTCTTTCCGAGACTCCCAATCCACGCCGTCGGTGATGTCGACCCCGGTTTGTCCATCTTCAAGGGTGGCGAGGGCTCGCAGCTGGCCCTTGGAGCCTGCGGCCAGGGCCAGTGCGGTCGGGCTGATTTCGAGCTTTTCGACCTTCAGAACATTGAGTTCGACGGGGTCCGCTTCTCGGGTGTTCGAAGCGTCATGCGAGGCCTCGATCCGGGTGTCACCGCCGCCGGTGGCTGTCAGAACGAAGCCGTCGATTCTGGCTACCTTATGATCTTTGACCTCAAAGACGACGCCTTCGGTCAACTCCTCCTCGGTTTCGTCATCGAAAAGGGCGAACACTTGCAGGTTCATCGATGCGCCGGGGGCGAGTGTGATTTCCAGAGGGTGGAGCCTGATTTCGCGGATCTCGCGGGCGTGGCCCGCCGAAGACCAGATTACCGCCATCAGGAGAGAAATAAGGAAAAAAGCTATATTTCTCGGGGCTCTTTTGTGTTTTGAAGTCGAATTCGTCATTTCTTTGGGGGCTCTTCTCATCGTTGGACCTGTACGTTTTCGTCCTGCCGTATGGCAGCCGTTGATCATTTGAAGGGGACTCGGCGATGGTTCTGAGAAGATTTTGAAGTGCAGGGTAGGGGATTCTGCGGTCGTGGCCCCGAGTATTTCGACAACTCCTTGTTACGCAAGCCTCGTACCACGGCCAACCTATCGAAAAAGGCATCGAATTCGGTCGATTTTGGCATGCGGATTCGTTTTTAAGCAAGGCATAAATGCGATGTATCGCGGATCTGCACGAAAAAAGGGCGCTGATCGGGTCCGCGACTCAACGGCGGACCTCCCTGAAGATGCCTTGGGGGGAGGAAAAGCAGGATAGGGAGTGAATTTTTGAACTTTTCCCGTTGCTCCCGTATCCCGAGTTGTGCATCGTAAAGGAGTAAAAATATGACTGCCGCTTTCGAGCCTTCGGACGCGGCCTGTCTTCGCACTTTTATCAAGCCCCAAAGCAAGATCAGCCGAGGTAACGGATGGACCATCCCAACAAAATAAACAAAGCTGCGCGTTCTCGTAGATGGAACTGTTCGGCAGGTCTTGTGATGTTCCTCCTGCTCTTCGCTGGCGTGTTTGCGCCTTCGCGGGCTGAGGCGGTCTGCGGCGACTCGGTGGTTGATGCCGGAGAGCAATGCGACGGTGGTCTGTGTTGCGACGCGTCCTGCAATTTCAAATCGGCAACCGACACATGCCGACCTGCTGGCGGGATCTGCGATCTGGCGGATAAATGCACCGGTTTTACGGCGGGATGCCCGGCCGACATCTTGCGCCCATCCGGGGTGGTCTGCCGCACAACCCTGACGGGTTGTGACCTCGAGGAGACCTGCACCGGGGAATCCAAGTTCTGCCCGGATGATACCGTTTTTGACGCTGGAGTTGTTTGCCGCGGTTCCGTGGGGATCTGCGACGTGGCAGAGGTCTGCGATGGTTCCAGCGGCGCTTGTCCCGGTGATGCTTTCCAGCCCAGTTCTCTTGAGTGCGGCGCCTCGGCAGGTGATTGTGACGTAGCTGAATACTGCACGGGTTCGGCGGGTCTTTGCCCTGAAGACGTGAAGCTCGACAGTACGACCGTCTGTCGGGTCGGGACGGATCTCTGCGACGCTGCGGAAACCTGCAATGGCGTGGACGACGATTGTCCTGACGATGAGGCCGCGGCGGATACGGTTGTATGTCGCGCGCCCGTTGGCGCCTGCGATGCGCCTGATTACTGCGACGGTTCCGATTTCGAATGCCCTGAAGACGAATTACTTGATGGCGATATTTGCCGAGACCTCCAATGTGATCAGGACAGTATTGATAACGATACTTGCTGCGATGTCGAGGAATACTGCGACGGGGAGAGTATCGAATGCCCGGTGGACGAGTTCATTCCGGCTGACGACGAGTGGGAATGTCGCGAAGCTGACGAGGATTGTGACAAGGAAGAGTACTGCAACGGAACACAGCCGACGTGTCCTGTGGACAGCGTTCATAATTCCAGTTTCCTATGTCGCTCCCGTGCCGGAGACTGCGACCTTCCTGAAAGTTGCGACGGCATCAACAAGACCTGTCCGAGCGATGAGATTCGCATGGCAGACAAGCGCTGCCGACGTGCTGCGGGTGTCTGTGATGTGCCCGAGTTTTGTGACGGGGTATCTACCGAATGTCCCGTCAACGGCTTCGAACCCGCTACAACGGTATGCAACGCATCGGAAGGTGGCTGCGACCCTGCCGAACTCTGCACCGGGGCGGCCGCAGCCTGTCCGGAAGACGTGATCTCGGGGGATGGCGAGGTTTGCCGGGACCGAGACGATGAGAGCTGTGATCTGGCCGAGACCTGCAACGGAACGAGCGTTGCCTGCCCGCCGGACACCTACGTCGCCGAAGATACTGTCTGCGACGACCTTGATCCGGCCACGACCGGCGAAACCTGCGTGGACGGCTTTTGTGGGTGCGATGGCGGAGACGTTGATGGCGACGCCACATTTGATAATTGCGATGATGACGAAGGCGTTCTTGTTGTTCAGTATCTGAAGATGAAGTTCTCCTGGCTGTCTCGACTAGGCTCCTTTGTTTCCAAGGGCACGTTTCCGGTCGGCGTGATGGCGGATTCTGCGGCCGACGTGTTCGACGCAACCGGGGGCTTGAACGTCACGCTCTATGCGACCAATACCGATGGAGCCGTGACGATTGATGCCTCGATGAACTTCACCGCGGACCAGTGCTCGATCACCCGTTCAGGTGCATCTTTATGCAAGCTGCCATCGCGTGGGGGTTCTGCATTGTTCAAGCCGGTCCTGAACGAGGACAAGACCGCCATCGTGTCCTATAAATACAAGATCAAATTGAAGGAAATCAACATTCCGACAGTCGCTGAAGCGCCGGTCATTCTGGGGTTGAAGACCCGCGGGATCGACAGGAAGCTTGAATTGCCAATCTGTGCCCCCAAAGGTCGAAGGGGCTTACTATGCCAATGAGCGAAGTGTTGAAAAGGAACTGTTTCCGAAAATGGCCGGCGTTGGGGCTATCCATCCTGGCGGTGGGATTGGCTCCGGTGTCGGTGCAAGCTGTTACCGTCAAAGGCAGTGCCGTTTTGTCGCCTGATCCCGCTGGCGATCCGATTTCGGAGTTGGTGACCTTTTCTCTTCCGCATCATGCCTGGATCTCCGGGGCCGTCTGGGTGATCCCGGATCCGCAATTGGTCGGGGAGCATACCTGCAATATTCTTGCTGCGCAGACGAGTGACCCCGCAAACGGGGGTGCGATCGCGCCGGGCAATATCCAGGTCCACGCCAGACTGCAGAAAGGCCGCAAGCCCGGCAGCGTTTTCGTCGGGCGGGCAACACTGCGGCCGGACTTGTCGCTGTTCAATGCCGGCTGCGACGGAATCCCGGGCAATAACGACAAATTCGAGGGCGGCGCCACGGCCCTCTATGCCGCTCCGTCCGTTTTCCTGGAACAGGCACTAAACTCTACAAGCGAGGATCCGGATGGTCGCAGCGTGCGCACCGAACTTATGGAGACCTTCGAGATCGACTCCGATCGATCCGAAATCACGCCCAAGCTTCTGGAATTCCACTCCTTTGGTCCTCCGTTTAATCCCGAAGGAAGTGCGACGGGCTACGCCAGCGCGCAATTGAGTCTGAAATTTAAAGCACCCAAATGAGACGATTCTTTCGCGGCAGGGCAGCTTTGCAAGAATCACCGTCGTGATCTGGAATCTTGCATCCCCGCACGGCGAGAAAATCGGAATTGTCAACGCCGAACTGTCACGCCCGGGCATGAATTTTGCAATCTCACATCTGCACCGAGTTCCTCTTCCTCTTCCTCAATCCTCGATCCCCGCTCGGCTCGGAAACTACAGAAGGATTTAGCGAGGTCGATATGGACTTGAAGACAGGCCACAGGAGGCGCTTGGCAGCCATTGCTGCGAGTTGTCTAGCCATGCTGTTTTTGGCGACTTTGCCGTCTTCGGCGCTTGCCGCCAGCGATATCGTGTCTTGCTCCAAGCGGATCGCCAAGGGGCTGAAAAGTTTCTCCAGTTCGACCGCAGAAATTCTGGGCGAATGCGAGATCGACGACCTCGAAGACGATGAAGTTTTCGTCTCCTGCGCTGACGACGAGGAGGTCCTGAAGGATCGATACAAAGCGAACTCCAAACTGTGGCGAGAGGTTCGTAAATGCGGGGCGGCCGCTATTCGTGCGGTGTGTCCTCTCGGAGCCAAGACCCTCGACGAGCTCTCGCTTGCCGTAGATCAATCGACAAGTGGCCCTGGTTTGTTTTTGGAGAGTTTGATGGCTGATCTCTTCAAGACCAATCTGAATTCCTCCTGCCCGAAACCTGTCGCAGCGGTTTCCAAGAAGGCAGAGGAGTGCGCGAGTCGTTTGGTTCGGGCCGTCGAAGAAGTGAATGACGATGCTCTGAAGTGCCATTATAAATGCGAACTCTCCAACCTTCGTTCGTCTTATCGCGAACCGTGCGTCGACCCGGATACAAACCTGCCAACGGTGGGTGGGAAGCTTGAGTCCTGTTTGGAGCGTGCCCGCGGAGACCTTCAGGATGTATTGACCGAACGATGTGTGGATGAGGACGCTCAAGATGACGAGACTTTGCTGACGGAGTTGGGTTGCCCGTTGGGGGAGTCCCGACCGGACTATCTGTCTGTCATGCTTTGGGAGCGCATGTACCGCGGTTTGATCGAGCTTAATACCCAGACCTTCCGCTCGAGTTGCAAGGCAAACCTGGCTGGCGACGAAAACCCCGATCTTGTTCCGGCCGTGGTCACGCTCAGCCCGAGCGGTATTCAAACGACGGTTTCCTGCGGTCAGGTGCTCGATCGAGCATTCTTTCGCGGCTCCTCCGATGAGCGCGACGATACCGATCTGGATTTTGAATCGAATCTGGACTGTCGCGATGCGACAACAGGGGTAGACGGCTTCGTCATCAACCACAGTGGCGTAAGCGTGACTGGTCGGGAGAAATGGTCGATTGAGGGGCCTCGCAGCTCTCGGCTTCGGACAGGTTTCGGGATTCGAATCGCCCAGGGAATCTCGGATATCTCGATCAAGAAGTTTCGGGCCATCCAGAGGTTTGCCGTCGGAATCGGAGACGTCGGATTCAGCAATAATATCGATATTGACTCGATCGGGTTCCGACGAAATGTGCAGGTTGGGGTGCGCCTGAGTGCCACTCGGGCGCGTATCGATAATATACGGGCGGATCGGAACAATATCGGTGTGGAGGTCTCTGGGCACGATAGCTCGGTGCTCAATTCCAGGATCACCCGCTCGGAAGGGCTCGATGGCATCGGTATGATCTTGGGGTTGCCCTTCGGTGATATCATGGAAAACATCAATCCAAGGGCCGTGCGCGTCTCCTCCGTTGAATTCGAGGGGAATCAGGGGATCGGTCTCTGGATCATGGGAGGCGCCCATCAGGTTGAGGAAAGCGACTTTGTCGCCAATGGCGGCGATGGTTTGCGAATTGACGGCTGGGGAAGCAAGATCGAGAGCAATTCGATCAAGTCCAATGGCGGCAACGGTATCAGCCTCAACGGAACGGCGAACGAACTTACCGCGAACCGGAGTGATTTGAACGGACTTGCTGGTTATTCGGTGGCCGTTGGCGCCCTCCTGAACGACCTGAACAATAATGGCGCCGGCACTCCGGCGGACCAGGGGAACTTGGGCGTCGGCTTCGAGATCTTCGGTGCGGGCACGATTGTCGAGAATAATCGGGCTGAGGCTAATGGTGAGCAGGGTTTCTATATCGCGACGGTCACGGCAGCGATGGATGGTAACTACGCGGGAGCCAACCACGGCGTCGGTTTCGAAATCGCGGTTTCGGGTAACAATCTCGATACCAACGTCGCCGAACGCAATGATCTGGCCGAGTTCGTGATTGCCGCAGGGAATGTGGATGGCCAAGGGAACCGTGCAAATGGTTCTACCTTTGCCTTTGGTCCTGACGGGACGAACGGCGTCGAGTAGCGCCGATCTTTTCGCCTCAAATGCGAGGCGACCTAAATCAATTTGTTGATCGGGTACTCGAGGATCCCGGTTGCGCCGGCATCCAGCAGTTGCGGGATCAGGTCCCGCACGGTCGCTTCAGCGATTACTGTCTCAACAGCGTACCACTTGTCACCGTGGAGTTTTTCCGTCTGGGCAAGGCTGGCGACGGTAGGCGCCGTCAAGCTCGGCAATAGGGCAATGACCTCCTCGAGCCCGCTATCCTTGACGTTCAGTTTGACGCCTACTTTGCCCTGAGCTTCCAGCGCTCCGCGCAGGAGCATGGCGATTTGCTCGATCTTCCGTCGGCGACCCGGATCAGCCCAGGCCTTTTTGTTCGCGACGAGGACCGGGTTGGAAGGGATGAGTTCCGACACGATGCGCAGGTTGTTTGCGCGCAGTGTGGATCCGGTTTCGGTGACATCCACGATCGCATCGACCAGGCCCTCGGCTACCTTGGCTTCGGTGGCACCCCACGAGAACTCGACATCGACTTCGATCTTGCGGTCGGCGAAGAATCGCTTGGTGACCCCGATCAGCTCTGTCGAGATTCGCTTGCCCGCCAGATCTTCGGGTTTTGTGATAGCGGAGTCCTCCTTGACGACCAGAACCCAGCGCGTGCCCTGCAAGCTGACTTTCGAGTAGACGAGGTCAGCGACCTTCTCGACATCGGACTGATTTTCCGTGATCCAGTCCTGCCCTGTAATGCCCGCGTCGAGGGTCCCGTTCTCGATGTACCGAGACATTTCCTGCGGACGCATAAGCGAGCAGCGTATGGCGGGATCGTCAATCGAAGGAAAGTAGCTTCGCGAGCTCGTCTGGATTCCCCACCCGGCACGGGCGAAGAGGTCGACGGTCATTTTTTCCAGACTGCCCTTGGGGATGCCCAACCGCAGCGGTTCTATTTCTTTGGTCATTTGCTCTTCTCGTAAACGCTGTCGGGGTCAAAGATTTTGGTTTCACAGATCTGCCACACGCCATTTTCGAGCTTGCGGTAAAAACAGCTTCGATAACCGACGTGACAGGCCGCACCATGCTGGAGGACTTTCAGGACAATCGTGTCTCTGTCGCAGTCGATGCGAATCTCCTGGATATCCTGATGGTGCCCGGACTCTTCGCCCTTGCGCCAGAGTTTCTTTCGCGATCGACTCCAGTAGCATGCTCGTCCGGTGCGCAGCGTCTCGTTCCAGCTGTCCTCGTTCATATAGGCCAGCATCAAGACATCTCCGGTGTCAGCGTCCTGTGCCACCGCGGGCACAAGGCCCTTGCTCCAATCGGGAGATTCCATTCCGTGATTTCGCTCCGTCCAGGTCGGGCTACTCCGACTGGAGGAGGCCTTCCAGTGTCCGAATCCTGTCCCGCAGGAGTCGGTCCCGTTGCTGCAGATTGATCTCGTCGTCGGCCGAAAGGGCGATTACGGCCGCGGGGTCCCCGGGGGCTATGAAGCGCACTTCGGGCAGCGGTCGGGATGGCGGAATTCGGACCGGTGCAGCGCAGGCTGACGCCATGACGGTCAGGGCCCAAATTAGGGCGATACCTTTCTTTCTCGAGATTCCTTGCACGAGAAATTTCTACCGACAGGCTGTCCAAAACGCAATTCACCACGATCTTGTGGGTAAATCCTCCGCGGAAAGTCTCGGGCAATGGATTCCGCCTCGCAGGGACTCCTGATAAAGCCTGAAGCTATGAAACTCGCAGATATTGCCGGATCCTTGAACGCGACCCTCGAAGGGAAGGCTGACCTGGAGATCGATTCGATCCAGCCTCTCGAGGAGGCGACCGCGCGCGATCTGTCGTTTCTGTCCAATCCTCGATATCTGGAAAAGCTGGAGTCGACGCGCGCGGGAGCGGTGATTCTGGGGCGGGATGTTCCCGGTCCCGGATGTGCTGTCCTGCGGGTGGATGATGCCTATTTCGGATTTGCGATGGCTTTGGAGCTCTTCAAGCCCGGGCCGGGCGGTACGCCGGGAACAGACCCCACCGCGAGCGTGCACCCGGAGGCGTCGATTGGCGCGGATGCGCGGATTGGTGCTCATGTCAGTGTGGGGTGCGGGGCGCAGATCGGTGCCCGGGCTATTCTGCATCCGGGGGCGTGCATCTACCCGGGCGCTGTCATCGGCGACGATTTTGTCGCGCATGCGAACGCGGTGGTTCGGGAAAACACCAGTATAGGGGATCGGGTGACGGTGTTGAGCGGCGCTATTCTGGGCAGCGAAGGTTTTGGGAACATACCCTTGCCGGGTGGTGGTGTTCACAAGATGCCGCAGATTGGTCGTCTGGAAATTGGCGATGATGTGGATATCGGGGCGAATACAACGATCGACCGGGCGACAATCGGGGTGACTCGGATCAGGTCAGGAGCGAAGCTCGATAATCTGGTGATGATCGCACATGGATGCCAGATCGGAGCGGAGGCCTTGTTGGCCTCGCAAACCGGCCTCGCGGGAAGCACCACTGTCGGGGATCGGGTGCAGATGGGGGGCCAAACCGGGGCTGCGGGGCATTTGGTCGTCGGGAATGATGCGCGGGTTGCGGGTCGCACCGGGATTGTGAACGACGTGCCCCCCGGGGCTACGGTTTCGGGGTTTCCGCACCGTGAAGCTGGCCGTTGGCGCCGAGAGGAGGCAGCGCTGCGGCGCCTCCCGGATTTGCTCAAAAGGGTGCTTCGTCTGGAACGTGCGGGGGCAGATCGTTGAATTCGGCTGGCCAACCACTACAAAGCACCGGACACGGTCATGAAGTTGCCATTGGACGAAATTACGGAGGAAACGCGCGAATGCGCCTTCTCGATTACCGCCGAGCGAATCTCGGAGTTACTCGAGACGGCGATTCCTGCCGAATACCGGTGTCCTGAGGGTCTGAAGGCATCAGTCACTGTTTACAGGGCAACGGAAGATATTTTTCTCTCGGGCAATATCCAGGGTGAGGTGGTCGCGGATTGTGCTCGCTGTCTGGTCAACGTACCGATCGAGGCCAGCTTCGATTTTCAGACAGTTTTGATGCCCGAGCCGATTCCCGAGGAAAAAGGCACGGATCTCGGGGCCGATGATGTGGCTCTGGGCCATTATGGGGGCGAAGAACTCGATTTCGAGCCGTTGTGTGTGGAGCAACTGATGCTTCAATTGCCCAGCCGCCTTCTCTGCAAGGAGAGTTGCGGCGGTCTCTGTGTTAATTGTGGCTCGAATCTCAACACAGAAACCTGTAGATGCACTTCTGAGCCTGCCGATCCACGTTTTGCGGTGCTAAAGAACTTCAAAGTCAAAGCTGGTGCCGTCGAAGCGGTTGAACCGGACGCTGATCAGGAAAAGTAAATATAATCAGGAGGTTGAGTGATCCCGCACTAGTGCGGAAGCCTCCAGGAGAAGAACATGGCTGTCCCGAAGAGACGGACCTCGGTCCGGAAAAAGAATATGAGACGCGCGCACGATGCGCTGACGGCACCGAATTTTGTTGCGTGCTCCCAGTGCGGCGAGCCCAAGCAGCGCCACCGGGCCTGTGGTTCCTGCGGCGCTTATCGTGGTCGCCAGGCCGCAGAAGCCCGGGACGATTAGTCTGAACCTCCCGCGAGGCTGGCGGGATTAAATGCGCGTTGCGGTCGATGCCATGGGCGGGGATCACGCACCTGCTGCTCTGGTGGCCGGTGCGGTCAGGGCCGCCCGAGAACTTCAGGCTGGCGTGCTTCTCTGTGGGGATCGTCACCAGCTCGAAACGGCGCTCCGGGATCACGATGTCGCCGGCCTTGATATCGAAATCTGCCACGCCTCCGGACAAATCGAAATGGAGGACTCGCCGACCGAGGCCCTTCGTCGTCCGGAAACCTCCCTGCGCGCGGCGGTAGCCGCCGTGAAGGACGGCAAGGCTCAAGCCTGCGTCTATGCCGGCAATACTGGCGCGGGAATGGTGCTGGGACGTCATTTGCTGGGCTGCGTGGTGGGTGTGGAACGACCGGCGATTGCTGTCCAGATTCCCCGAGCCAAAGGGTACACGGTATTGTTGGACGCAGGCGCCAACGTCGACACCAAGCCGGTCCATCTGGCGCAGTTCGCCGTTATGGGTGATGCCTACGTGCGAGCCATGCAGGGGCAACAGGCTCCGAAGGTTGCCCTTCTCTCGAACGGGTCGGAGGAAAGTAAAGGAGACCTGCGCGTCAGGCGAGCCTTGCCTCTGGTCTCTCAGCTCCCGCTGAATATTGTGGGAGCGATCGAGGCGAACGAACTTTGTCACGACAAGGCGGATGTGGTGGTGTGTGATGGTTTTGCGGGCAACATCGCGCTCAAGAGTCTCGAGGGCTTCGGCAAATTTCTGGGCGGCAACCTCTCCGAGACATTTCGGTCGGGGCTTCGTGGGCGTCTGGCCTACCTCCTGGTGCGGCGATCGATCCTGAAGATTCGTCGCGCGGTAGATCCCGGAGAGACTGGAGGAGCGCTCCTGTTGGGGCTTCAGGGGACGTTGGTGAAAGCGCATGGCTCCTCGGATGCAGCGGCCGTGAAGAATGCGATTGTTCTGGCCCAGCAACTTGCCGAGCGCGAGGTTCCGTTGCAAATCGCACAAAGTATGGAGAGGTTCATCGAGATGTCGGGGGGCGATCCCGCCGAGGTTCCGGAGACGCGAACCCGAAAGCTGTGGCAATCGCTTCGCAATCGACTCCGGGGCTCCTCTCGAAACGAGGACCCGGATCCCCCCGAAGCCGCAACGGCGGAAGCCCTCGTGCGCAAGGAGGATGATAATGGCTGAAACGATCGCATTCCTGTGCCCCGGTCAGGGGGCCCAGCAGGTTGGGATGGGCACCGATTTGATTGCCGAGTTCGTCCAGGCCCGCGAAGTTTTTGCGGAAGCGGACGATGTTCTGGGCTTTTCGCTCTCGGGATTGTGCGCGGCGGGGCCCGCCGATGATCTGATGCAGACCGAGAATGCTCAGCCGGCACTTTTGGCGATGTCTGTGGCGATCGCGCGGACCCTGGAGTCGGAGGGGGGCATCAAGCCGTCGCTGGCTGCGGGTCATAGCCTGGGTGAGTGGTCGGCACTGGTGATCTCGGGTGCACTTGATTTGCCGGATGCCTTACGCGCTGTTCGTCAGCGAGGTTTGTTCATGAGGGAGGCCGTGCCTCGGGGATGTGGCGGGATGACCGCACTGCTCGGCGCCGAGCCATCGATCGTGCGACAGCTTTGTTCCGAGGCCACCAATGGACCGGAAAGTTTCGTCGGTGCGGCGAATTGGAACGGCGGAGGTCAGGTTGTTGTGGCGGGCCACGTTGACGCCTTGGACCGCTTGGAGATCGCGGCCCGTGCGGCAAAGCACCGGGCGACTCGTCTGAAGGTGAGCCAGCCCTTTCATAGTCCCCTGATGCAACCTGCACGCGACCGACTGGAAGAGGTTCTTGCGGCGATTTCCTTTCGGTCGATGCAGGTGCCGGTTGTTGCCAATGTGACAGCAGAGAATATACTCGACCCGAGCATGTGGCCGGAACTTTTGGCGGAGCAAGTGACCTCACCGGTGCGTTGGGAGGAATGCGCCACAAATGTGAGCCATCAAGCTTCAGCGGCGATCGAGGTCGGCCCGGGGCGGGTTCTCTCGGGTTTGATGCGAAGGATCGCGAGGGGCTACTCTTGCACGCCGACAAGTACCACCGACGGGATTCGTGATCTCCTTGCAAAAAGAGAACGGAAAATGACCGATGGATGAAACCGGGAAACACTCGCTGGCGGGGCAATCGGCATTGGTTACCGGGGCCTCGCGTGGAATCGGTCGTGCAATCGCTCTGCATCTCGCACGTCAGGGCGCTTATGTGGGCATCAACTTCGTCTCCAACGAAGAAGCCGCTGCCTCTACCTTGGCGGAGGTGACTTCGCTCGGAGGAAGCGGTGAGCTCTTGGGGTTTGATGTCTCCGACCCTGAAGCAGCCTCGGAACGGGTCCGTGCCTTTGCAAAATCCAGAGGCTCACTCGATATTCTGGTGAACAATGCCGGCCTTGCGATCGACGGGCTGATCTTGCGCTACAAGCCCGACGACTGGGATCGCATCGTCAAGGTGAATCTGGGCGGCGCTTTTCATTGCGCGCGCGCCGCGGCGCGCAGCATGGTGCGGGCTCGCTACGGTCGCATCATCAACCTGAGTTCGGTCGTGGCATCGATGGGGAACCCCGGCCAGGTGGCGTATGCTTCTACGAAGGCGGGCCTCGAGGGGATGACGCGTTCGCTTGCTCTCGAGCTCGCGCAGCGCGGAATCACCGTCAATTCGATTGCTCCGGGCATGATTGACACGGAAATGACCGAAACGCTGTCCGATGACGTGCGCGCAGCCTATCTGACCGGAATTCCGGCCGGACGTCTCGGTTCGGCCGAAGAGGTCGCTTTTGTCGTTGGTTTCCTTGCCTCTCGCGAGGCAGGTTATATTACCGGTCAGGTGCTCGCCGTGAACGGTGGCATGTACGTTTGAGAAGGACGGTGCTGATGTGGCACCGCCTCGACGAACCCGTTAAATATCAACCTCTCTGGCGGTACCGGAGGGGAAAGAGGGGATCATATGGCTTCTGAAATTGAAGGCAAAGTTAAGGAAATCGTCTGCGAACAGCTCGGCGTCGCCGAGGAGGAAGTGTCCTTGGGTGCATCCTTTATCGAGGATCTGGGGGCAGATTCGTTGGATATTGTAGAACTGGTGATGGCCCTCGAAGAGGAATACGATCTGGAGATCTCCGATGAGGAGGCCGAGAAGATTCGTACGGTGGGGGACGTAGTTACCTATATCGAAGGAAATACGTGACAAAATTGCATGCAGATTTAAGGGAATCCGATCCGGAAATCGCCGCGGCGATTGAACGCGAGGCATTGCGGCAGGAGGAAAATCTCGAACTGATTCCTTCCGAGAATGCCGCCAGCCGCGCTGTTCTTCAGGCTCAGGGTTCGATTCTCACGAACAAATACGCAGAAGGTCTCCCCGGCAAGCGCTACTACGGTGGCTGCGAGCATGTGGACGTGATCGAGCAGGTAGCGATCGATCGTGCGAAAAGCCTCTTCGGTGCCGAGTTTGCGAACGTCCAGCCGCACTCGGGTTCGCAGGCCAATATGGCCGTGATGTTCTCTCAACTGGCACCCGGCGACAAGATCCTCGCGATGAACCTGTCCCACGGCGGACATCTCACTCACGGCAGTCCGGTGAATTTCTCCGGCAAGTGGTTTGAGGTGGTTCCTTATGGTGTGCGCGAGGATACGCAACGGATCGATTATGACGAGGTCAAGAGTCTCGCAGCTGAGCATAAACCGAAGCTCCTGATTGCCGGGCACAGTGCCTATCCCCGTCAGTTGGATTTCGCGGCCTTCCGCGAAGCGGCTGACGCGGCTGGAGCGAAGATGCTCGTCGATATGGCGCATTTTGCGGGACTCGTGGCGGCCGGTGTCCACCCTTCGCCGGTGCCGCATGCTGATCTGGTGACGACGACGACGCACAAGACTCTGCGTGGACCTCGTGGGGGTCTGATTCTGGGTCGCGAGGTGGAGGCAAAGAAGACCAATAGTTCCGTATTTCCGGGGAACCAGGGTGGCCCCTTGATGCACGCGATTGCCGGTAAGGCGATCGCTTTCAAGGAGGCGGCAACTGCTGATTTTCAGGAGTATCAGAAACAGGTCGTGAAGAACGCTCAGGCGCTTGGTGCGGCTCTGATCGAGCGTGGGTTCAAGCTTGTGTCGGGCGGCACGGACAATCATCTTTTGCTGGTGGACTTCAGCGGTACCGAGATGACGGGCAAGATCGCTCAGGAAACTCTGGACGAAGCTCGAATCACCACCAACAAGAATACGGTTCCTTTTGAATCGCGTTCGCCTTTTGTGACAAGTGGCGTTCGGTTGGGCACTCCTACGGTGACCACGCGAGGCATGGGTGTCGGGGAGATGACGCAAGTTGCCGATTTGATCGCACGATCGCTGGCCAGCGTGGGTGACGAAAAAGCTTTGGCGGCTCTTGCTGAGGAAACCTCGGAACTCTGTCGTCAGTTTCCCTTGTACCCTGGAGCACAGGCTGCGCCTTGAAGTGTCCGGGCTGCCGAGACCTGAATAACCGGGTGGTTGACTCGCGGCTCGGCAAGGACGGGGACGTGATTCGGCGTCGCCGAGAATGTGAAAACTGCGGCCGTCGCTTCACGACCTACGAGAGGGTCGAAGAGAATCTCCCGGCGATCGTCAAGAAAGACGATCGTCGCGAGCAGTTTGACCGGCGCAAGCTTCGCGAGGGTTTGCTCAAGGCATGCGAGAAGCGTCCTGTCAGCGTGGATGCAATCGAGGAGACGGCAGATCGGATCGAGCGATCTCTGTTGGAGCTGGGCGAGAAAGAAGTGGTCAGCTCGGTGATCGGCGAGGCTGTGATGCGAGCCTTGCATAAATTGGACACCGTGGCGTACGTGCGATTCGCCTCTGTCTATCGCTCATTTCAGGATATTGATGAGTTCATGAACGAACTTCAAGATCTTCTTCGAGACCGCCGCAAGACCGGCAAGAAGGGGAACAAGAAGAAGCGCGAGAGACGGGCGAAGTGAACGATGGACCGCCGAGGGACTCAGGCTGACCAAGATGCCCGTTATATGCGACGGGCTCTGGCGTTGGCGACTCAGGGAACTGGCCGCACCAGTCCTAACCCCGCTGTGGGCGCGGTGGTTGTCCGGAGCGGCCGGGTGGTGGGTGAAGGTTTTACGCAACCCGCGGGAGGCGCTCATGCGGAAATTCAGGCGCTGGCATCCGCAGGTTCAAAGGCTGCCGGAGCGACCCTTTATTGCACGCTGGAACCCTGCAATATCGTCGGTCGAACGGGTGCCTGCACCGACGCGATCGCTTCCGCTGAGATCGCGCGTGTGGTCGGTGGTGCAATCGATCCGAACCCTCGGGTCCGTGGCCGAGGGTTTCGCCGGCTCGCGGATGCGGGGATCGAAGTTGTTCGCAGAGTGGAGCAGGAGGCTTGCGAGAAGCAGATCCGTTTTTTTCGCAAGCATATTCTAACCGGACTGCCGTTCGTCCGGTTGAAGCTGGCCACCTCGATGGACGGGAAGATTGCGGCGTCCACCGGCGCCTCTCATTGGATCACCGGTGTGCCGGCGCGACGACTCGTTCACGACTGGCGCAATGAAATGGATGCGGTGATGGTAGGGGTGGGCACGGTGTTGGCGGATGATCCGCTCCTGAACGCGAGAAACCGTGGAGGCCGCGACCCGATCCGAGTGATTGTGGACAGTCGGCTCCGAACGCCACCATCTGCTGCTCTGCTTCACAAGGGCAGGGGGCAAGTCCTTTTTGCGACGACGCGGGCGGCTTCGGAGCGTCGAGCGAAAGAGTTGGTCCGTGCGGGCGCCACGGTCGTGCGGGTCGGGAGTCGTGCGGGCCGGGTGGATCCACAAAGCCTTCTACGCCATCTGGGCAAATTGGACATTCTTTCGGTACTGGTTGAAGGGGGAGCGGCTCTGGCCGGTTCCCTGATGCGTCACGGATATGTCGATGAGGTGGCACTTTTTCAGGCGCCTGTTTTCATCGGAGGTGACGGGACAAGCATGCTCGGCCCGCTGGGAATCGAAGACCCCGGAAAGGGTATTCGACTTGAGGCGCATGAGATAGCGATGGTTGGGCGCGATATTCTGCATTCCGGCCGACCAATACGAGCGGGAAGGAAATAGTTGAGGATGGAAGAAAGCAATCTGGAGCCGGCGCTCACGGCGCTGCGCGAGGGGAAGATGATTCTGGTTGTGGATGATCTGAACCAACCTACAGCGGGGGATCTTTGCGTGGCCGCGGAGATGGTTCTCGACGATCATGTGAGCTTCATGGCGGTTCACGCGAAGGGCTTGGTCTGCATGCCTCTGCTGCCGGCCTCCATGGAGCGTCTGGGGATTCCGCTGATCGCAGCGGATCGTTCCACCGATGCCGCTATTGCCTACGGGACATCCTTTGAGGCTCGTCGGGGAGTCACGACGGGGATTTCGGCAGCTGATCGCGCTGCCACGATTCGCGTGGCTGTCGATGCGCGAAGCAACTCGGCGGATATCGTGATGCCCGGGCATGTGCTTCCCATTCAGGCCGCCGAGGGCGGGGTATTGGAAAAGCCCGGACCAACGGAAGCCGCCATTGACCTCGCGCGTCTGGCCTCGCTGCGGCCTGCCGCAGCGACCTGCGCCGTGTTGGATGAGGCAGGTGAGTTGGCCGCTGGGGACACCTTGTTGGGTTTCGCCGAAACGCATGGTTTGCCGGTCGTGGCTGTGGGGGATGTGGTGGCGCATCGACTGCGCCATGAACTCCTTGTCGAACGGTTGGAGGAGTCGAATCTCGAATCGTCCTTCGGTGGCACCTATCGAGCTGTGGCCTACCGCAACAAGATTGACGATACGGAGCACCTCGCCGTGGTACGAGGCAGTTTGCAGGCCGACCGGGCCCCGTTGGTTCGGGTGCATTCACAGTGTCTTACTGGGGATGTCCTGGGTTCGCGGCGTTGTGATTGCGGCGAGCAGCTCGAAGCGGCAATGCACCGGATTGACGAAGCTGGCGAGGGTGTTGTCGTCTACCTTCATCAAGAGGGCCGTGGAATTGGATTGGCGAACAAGATTCGAGCGTATGCTCTGCAGGACCAGGGACGGGATACGGTCGAGGCGAACCTTGAGCTCGGTTTTCAGGAAGACGCTCGCGATTACGGGATTTCGGCGCAGATTCTGCGCGATCTGGGGATCCGGTCGGTCCGTCTGCTGACGAATAATGAACGCAAGATAAAGGGACTCTCTCAGCACGGGATCGATGTCGCCGAACGAGTGGCTCTCGAAGTGGATCCGCACGATGGCAATATCGAATATCTCCGAACCAAAAAGAGGAAGCTGGGTCATTTGCTCAGCGGGCTTTCCGGCGAGGGCGGTGGGGATTGATGACACAGGAGTTCACAGGCTCGCTCGACGCCAGTGGTGGTCGCTATGCGATCGTGGTTTCTCGATTCAATCGCGCTGTGACGCGGTCGCTTCTGGACGGGGCGATCGCTGGATTGCTCGAATATGGTGCGAAGCGGGAGGCGATCGATGTCTTTCACGTCCCTGGCGCTTTCGAGATTACGGCAGCGGCCGACGCCTGCGCGCGAACGGGATCCTACAAGGCAATCCTTTGTCTCGGGGCAATCGTTCGTGGCGAAACTCCTCATTTCGATTTCATTTCGCAGGAAGTGAGTCGCGGCGTAAATGAAATTGGATTGCGCCATTCGATCGCGGTTGCATTCGGGGTTCTCACAACCGATACGATGGATCAAGCATTGGCCCGGTCTGGTGACGGGCACGGTAACAAGGGCTACGAAGCTGCGGTGACCGCGCTCGAGATGGTGAGCGTCCTTGCCGAGATTGCCCGTCGGAGCTGATTGGTGGCAGCCGATGTGGAAGAGCGGCGCCGCGCCCGACGGTTGGCGGTGCAGGCGCTTTATCAGATGGAATTGGCCGGGGCCTCCGCAGAGGAAGCTATTGATTCGGCCCTGCTGGTTGTCGAGAGCGACGACTCTGCGGCCGGGAGCGGAAGCGAAGAGCTGCCTTCAGATGTCTCTTCAGAGGCGAGGGTGGATGCTCCTCCCGAGGCCGCGTTAGCCCTCCGGTTGGCTCTTCAAGTCGGGCATCATCGCGCGGCGATTGACGAGAAGATCGACGGCGCCGGCGCTCGTTGGCGGTTGGAGAGAATGGCTCGGATGGACGCGCAAGTGCTCCGACTGGCCGTAGCCGAGATGACGGGTCCGGATGCCCCGCCGATTGCGGTTGTGATCGATGAGGCCATTCGTCTGGCACGTGATTTTTGTGGGGATGAGTCGCCGCAGTTTGTGAACGGTGTTCTGGATGCCGTGGCGCGCACGATGTTGGAAGACAAAGTCCCCAATGCGGGTGAAGCGGAGAGGGTTAGCGTGGAGGCAACAGACAAGGACCGGTTCCGGTTTGATCCTCGAATCGAGGGGCGTTGGCAGGAAATTTGGAAGTCCCGAGGGATTTTTAAAGCGGGACGTCGTCCTGATGCCGAACGCCGCTATGTGCTCGAAATGTTCCCCTATCCAAGTGGCGATCTTCATATGGGCCACGGCAAGAATTACTATATCGGCGACTCGCTGACGCGGTATTACGTGATGCAGGGCTATGACGTCCTCCATCCGTTTGGTTGGGATGCTTTCGGCCTTCCCGCCGAGAACGCGGCGATCAAGACCGGACGCCCGCCGGGTGAGTGGACCTTGCAGAATATCGCGGAGTCCAAGGGGTCGCTGGAAGCTGCAGGGATTATCTACGACTGGGATTGCGAGGTCACCACCTGCAAACCAGATTACTACCGATGGACGCAATGGCTCTTTCAATTGCTCTACCGTCGGGGTCTGGCGTACCGCGCCAAGGCGACGGTCAACTGGGACCCTGTCGATCAGACAGTGCTCGCTAACGAGCAGGTAGATGCACAAGGTCGAAGTTGGCGCAGCGGCGCACTGGTCGAGAAGCGCGATCTGGACCAATGGTTTTTTCGGATCACCGACTATGCCGAGCGTCTTTTGGAGGATCTGGACGAACTGTCGGGATGGCCTGAAAAGGTCAAGGCCATGCAGCGCAATTGGATCGGTCGCAGCGAGGGTGCGCAGGTCGAATTCGCCGTTGGCGCCGCGGGAGATTCGATTTCGGTGTTTACGACCCGGCCCGACACCCTTTTCGGAGCCACGTTTCTGGTTCTTGCACCGGAACATGCCCTGGTGGACACTCTGACCACGGTCGATCAGCGCGAAGCGATGGACGACTACGTCGCCGCAGCCTCGCGTCGTAGCGATGTCGAGCGGCAAAATCTCGACCGCGAAAAGACCGGCGTATTTACCGGCAGCTATGCGGAAAACCCGGTCAACGGAGAATCGGTTCCGGTTTGGGTCGCTGATTATGTTCTGACGGGATACGGAACAGGCGCGATCATGGCGGTGCCGGCCCACGATGAGCGAGATTTTGCATTTGCCGAAAAATTCGAAATCTCGCGCAGGACGGTGATTGTCCCCGAGGGCGAAACGCCCCCGACCGCCGAGCCGGATGCCGCCTATATTGGGGAGGGCGTTCTGGTGAATTCGGGCGATTGGGATGGAGTTCCCAATCGGGAGGCAGGCGAAGGAATTGTGACGCGGCTCGAGGCCGCGTCACAAGGGGGAGCCAAGGTCACCTACCGTTTGCGGGATTGGTTGGTGAGTCGGCAGAGGTATTGGGGGACGCCAATCCCCATGTTGCACCGCCCTGACGGCACAATTGTTCCCGTACCGGACAAGGATCTACCGGTCGTGTTGCCGGTGATTGAGGATTACAAACCCCGCGGTCGCTCGCCGTTGGCGGCGAACGAGGAATTTGTGAACGCGGTGGATCCGGAAACCGGCGGTGTCGCGTTTCGGGATACGGATACGATGGATACCTTTGTCGACTCCTCCTGGTATTTCCTGCGCTATGCCGACGCTACGAATACCGAAGAAATTTGGTCGAAGGCAGCTATGGAGCGTTGGCTACCCGTGGATCAGTACATCGGTGGCGTGGAGCACGCGATCCTCCATCTGCTCTATTCGCGGTTTATCACGAAAGTTCTTTTTGACGAGGGCCTTGTGCCGGAGAGCGAGCCTTTCCGTGCGCTGTTCACGCAGGGTATGGTGCAACGCCGTGTACAAACGCCGCTGAGCTTGAGCGAAGATGGCCAACTGCTCGCGCCGGAGTCTCTCTGCAAGTCTATCGGCATCGAAGCCCGATCACTTCCCCAATCCGAAATGCAGACCGCTCTGCGGGCGGCCAGCCATGATTTGGTGGAAAAAGACGGACTCTTCTTTGCTCGGAGTGGCCCAGAGAAGATGAGCAAGAGCGCGGGTAACGGGGTTCCGATGGGGCCCTTTATCCGGGAGCACGGCTCGGATGTTGCTCGGATTACCATTCTGTTCTCCGCACCTGCGGAGAACAATATGGAATGGAGTGATGAGGGGGTCGCGGGGGCGGAGCGCTTTCTCACTCGCATCACGACACTTGTTGGCAAGGATCGCGAGGCACTCACGGCTCTGCGGGCGAGTGCAGCGGCCGAGATCGCTGCCGCCGAAGCAGGTCGGGTCGAAGGTGAAGGGGATCGTGATCTCCTGCGCCTTCTTCACGCGAGCGTGAAGAAGGTTTCCGAGGATCTCGAAAAGCTCGCCTTCAATACTTCGATCGCAGCGTTGATGGAGATGCTGAATCAATTACAAAAGCATCGAGCGGCGCACGCTGATCTTTCTCCCACCTATGTTGCAACCATTGGAGTATTTCTGCGGCTATTGGCGCCCTTTGCGCCACATCTGGCTGAGGAACTCCATTCCTGGCTCGGGCATGGAGAGAGTATCTTCGACGGTGGGTGGCCATCGTACTCCGGGGAGGCGCTCGTTGAGGATTCCTTCGAGATTGTTTTGCAAATCAACGGTAAGGTGCGGGGGCGTTTTTCCGTCGCAGCTGATGTTTCGAAGGAGGCTCTCGAGGGTATTGCCGTCGAGAATGAGAAGGTCCAGGCCGCTTTGGAAGGTAAGGAAGTTCGCAAGATCATCGTCGTTCCGGGTCGCCTGGTGAATGTGGTGATCGGATGAAGAGCTTCCGAGGCATTTTGCCGGTCGTCTTCTCCGCGATCCTTCTGACTTCCTGCGGGTACAACTTTCCCGGTGTGGCGACCGCGTTGCCCGGCGGAGGCACAAAGATCGCGCTCGAGCCTTTTGCAAATGCGACCGAGGAGCCCGGCCTGGTGACCGGAATTCAGGAAGCATTTTCGTTGGAGGTCGCCAAGCGAGGCAGTTTTGAGCAAACCTCGGCAGGGCGCGCCGATGTGGTCCTGTCGGGTGTGGTCCAGAGCCTGGACGTTCGGCCGGTCGGGTTTTCCCGCAGCGACGAAGCTTTGCAGTACGAAACAATTGTTCGCATCAGTGCGCGACTCACGAATCCGAAAACCGGGCAGGTCGTGTGGCGGGTTGACGGACTCCAGCAGAGTGATTCCTACGGTGCGGCGGCGACAACCGTGATTGCGCAGTCTTCCGAGTTTCAGGAGAGTTCGACACTGAATGAGGCTGACCTTCTGCGTTTGTCGGATGTGCAGGTCGCCGAATCGCAGCAGGGTGATGCGTTGCGGAAGGTTTCGGAGAATCTGGCTCGCGAACTCTACAACTCGATGGTCGACAACTTCTGATGGGTAAAGCCGCCCCCAAGCCCAGCCCGCCGGACCCGGAGCGGGTCAGATTGCTGCTCGGGGATCCGGCTCTGGTGGATGGCCAGCTCGAGAAGATTCAGAACGAATGGCTCGGCAAGACCCCGATGTTTGGTGCTCTCGATGTTCTCTATGGAGACAAGGTGGATATCGAGGAAATCTCGACGGCGATTCGTACCGTCTCGATGACGGGTCGCCGGTTGATCGTCTTGCGGATGGCCGATCGCATGAAGGACGATCTGCAGCGGGATGTTCTGGAGCTTTGCGGCACAATCTCGGAGGACACGCGTTTGCTGTTGTTGGCTCAGGCACCCGATTTGCGACGCAGCCTTTTTGCGGCCTTGAAAAAGGCAAATTGTATCGAGACAGTCGGGCCGCAACAAAAGGATATGCGAAAGGCCCTCCCGGAATGGAAAGATCTGTTGCGGAAGCTTTGCAAGGAGAAATCCTTGCGTCTCGAACCGGAGGCCGCAGAGGCGGTGCTTGGTCATGTCATCGGCGATACTGGCCGGCTCGCGAATGAGCTGGAAAAGCTCTCTTTGCGCTTCGGCGACCAGCCGGTCACCCATGAGCAGGCCTTGCTATCCCTGGGCGGAGACAAGGCGCGCACGGCATTCGCACTTTCCGGAGCCCTCCGAGACCGACGGATGGGTCGGGCTCTGGTGGAACTCCGAACCGCCCTGGCGCAGGGCGTTGCGACCGAGGTGGTGATCGGGGAGTTAGCCGGAGAGGTCCGGGCGCTGTTGCGAGCGCGCGCTCTTTTGGATCAGGGCCTTTCGGAGGCCGAGGCAAAAAAAGCTTTCGGCGGGGGGCGGGGCTTTTTCGTAGTTCCCAAGGCCAGGAACTACCGGTCACTGGAGTTGCAGCGAATTCTGCAGGAGCTCTCTCGGATCGATGTTCGATCGAAAAGAGGGATACCGGCCTCGCCGCCGCTTGAATACCTTTTTCTCACGATCGGCCAGCGGAAGCTGCTAGCTGAATCCGGGAGCTGAAGTCGGGAGCTGAAGTCGGGGCGCGAAGCCGAGGGCGCGGCGCCGCAGGGTCGACTCTGCCTAGTCCAGACCGCCCACGGCGCGGGTCAATCGGGACACGCGGCGGGAAGCTGCGTTGGCGTGAAGAACACCCTTGGTCGCTGCCTTTTGGAGCTTTTTCTCGACTTCTCGAAGCTGGAGTTGGGCGGCGGGCTTGTCGCCAGCTTCCACGAGACTCCGGAGCTTTTTGATTGAGTTGCGCATATTGGTGCGGATCGCTGTGTTGCGGTCTGCGCGCTTCAAGGACTGCCGATGCCGCTTGAGGGCTGAAGGATGGTTCGCCATGGGGGAAATGCCTAGCCTTCAGGGGCTTTGGGGTCAATGGTGCCAGGCGTAGTTGTGGTGGAGCGTTTTGCCGATTCCCAAAGTTCGTCACGTTCCTGGTCGCTCAGATCGCCCAGATTCGTCCCGGAGTCTCGAGCGCTGGCTTCGGCAAATCGGAATCGGCTCTCGAATCGCCGCACGGTTTGAGTCAGGGCTTCCTCGGGGTCGATGCCCAGCTTTCGCCCATAGTTCACCAGAGAAAAGAGCAAATCGCCAAATTCTGCAGACATTTCCTCCGGATTCTCGGCCGCCATCGCGGCCGTCAGTTCCGAGGCTTCTTCGGCGATTTTGGGCAGAACCTCCTCGGCCTGATTCCAATCATAGCCTCCCTTGGCGGCCTTCTCGGAGATTCGCTCGGCTCTCTGCAGCGCCGGCAGTGCACGTGGCACTCCATCGAGCACGGAGGACGATTTCCCGCGCTCCACCGCTTTGATTTCCTCCCAATTTCGGGCAACGGCAGCGGCATCGGCGACCTCGACGTCGCCAAAAACATGCGGATGCCGCCGCTCCATCTTCTCGATCACACCCCGACAAATGCTTTCGATATCAAAGTTTCCGGATTCGGAGCCAATCTGGGCGTGGAAAACCACCTGAAGCAGGAGATCTCCCAGCTCAAGCCGAAGTTCCTCGGGATTGCCGGAGTCGATTGCCTCGGCCACCTCAAAGGCTTCCTCGATTGCGTAGCGCCGAATCGTTTGATGGGTCTGCTCGCGGTCCCAAGGGCAGCCCCCGGGGGCACGGAGGGTCGCCAGAAGTTGAACTAATTCATCGAATGCCTGCACGTCCGGTTATCTCCATTTGCTGCCGGGCCCCTGAATCATTACTCGAATGGGGATGGCGGAAGTGATCGTATACGTGACTGGTTATTGCCCTTATTGCCACGCTGCAAAGGATCTTTTGGCAGATAAAGGAGTTTCTTTCACGGAAGTGGACGTCACCGGCAAGCCGGGTGAACGTGCGTTGCTTCGCACGAGGGCGGAGGGGCGTTCGACCGTGCCGCAGATTTTCATCTCCGGAATCCCCATCGGTGGTTACGACGAATTGGCCGCACTGGAGCGCGCCGGCGAGTTGGATCCCTTGTTGGAGAAGACTTGAGTCTGCCTGGTTACGATTACCTGCGCTCGCTCTTCTTTCTGGTGGACGAAGAGCGGGCGCATCACCTCGCATTGGGTGCGGCGCGCGCCGCGCAATGTGTTTTGCGCACGTCGGGGAGCCCGGCCATCGACCCGCGACTCTCGAGCGAGGTTCTCGGGGTGCGGTTCCCCGGACCGATTGGTCTGGCCGCCGGGTTCGACAAGAACGCAATTGCACCGCACCTCTGGGGCGCATTGGGTTTCGGTTTTGCAGAGATGGGAACGGTAACCGCGCACCCTCAATCCGGGAACGCCAAGCCACGAATGTTTCGTGTCCCCGAGGCCAAGGCTCTGATTAATCGGTTGGGTTTCAATAACGAAGGTGCGGATGCCGTGGCGGCTCGCCTTGCCGACGTCCTCGCTTCTCCCGGGCCGACGCCTCTGGGTATGAATGTGGGTTGTTCCCGCAAGGTGATGGGCGATGAGGCAGCCGAGCTCGAAGACGTTGCCCATTCGGTGCGCTGTCTCGTACGCTTCGCAGATTATATTGCGGTCAATGTGAGTTCACCCAATACGCCAGGCCTGCGAGATCTACAGGCCCCCGAGCGTTTGTCGCGGCTGGTGGCTGCCGTAATGACGGCTGCGAGCGAACAGCAGGCGGCGCCGCCTGTTTTTGTAAAGTTGGCTCCTGATCTGCCCGATGATCAATTCGCCTCGATCGCGCAAGCCGCGTTGGGTGCGGGGGCTGGTGGTTTGATCGCTACCAATACAACGATTGAGCGCCCGGGTCTGCGTGGCACTGCCGGGCAGGAGGGGGGCGGCCTCTCTGGCGCTCCTCTGCGCCAGCGAGCCGATGTATGTGTACGTCTTTTGCGGGCGGCCGTCGGCCCTGACGTCCCGATTATCGGCGTGGGAGGTCTCTCCTCGACTCAGGACGTTCTGTCCCGAATCGCCGCAGGTGCGGATCTGGTCTCCTTGTACAGCGGGCTGATTTACGAAGGTCCCTTGTTGGCAGCGGATCTCAACCGCGGATTGTTGCAGGAGATTGAATCTCGCGGGTTGCGTGATTTCGACGGCCTGCGACAGGCGCTGCAGGCGGAGCCCGAGTCACCTTGAGTCGCTCGCCCGGAGCTTCGGCGGCCTCGATCGCAGAGTTGCCGGGAGGTCCGTTTCTCGATGTGATTCTCCCCGCATTGAATGAGAAAAGCTCGGTGGCGCCTGCCATCCATAGTGCTGCCGACCCGGCGGTACGAGAACTGGTCCTGGTTGATGGCGGGAGCCTGGATGCGACAAGGGATATCGCCGCTGCAGCAGGGGCACGAGTGCTCTCCTCCCAGCCGGGGCGGGCGCGCCAAATGAACGAGGGTGCTTTCACCACGGCTGGTGAGGTCTTGCTCTTCCTTCATGCCGATACCGTCTTGCCGGAAAACTTCGCAACGCAGATTCGTGAATCACTGCAGGACACTCGAGTGGCGTGGGGCCGTTTTGATGTGCGCCTTTCCGGCGAAGATTCTCGCTTGCGACTCGTCGAGTTTCTGATGAATTGGCGTTCGCGTCTGACCGGGATTTCGACGGGCGACCAGGCAATTTTTGTAAGACGGTCGGTGTTCATGGAAATACGCGGCTTTCGAGAGATGCCCTTGATGGAGGATGTCGATCTATCGATCCGCCTTCGCCGCGAGGGGAAATGTGCCGCCCTTCGGTCGCGTGTTGTGACATCTTCTCGGCGCTGGGAGAGCAATGGCGTCTTCCGGACGATCCTTCTGATGTGGGCCTTGCGGCTGGGCTATGCCATTGGCGTGTCGCCCGGCCGGCTCGCTGCAATCTACGCTCGGGGTCGCTAAGCCTCGGAGATTCCTGCGCGAGTTCAGGCGGGGCTACCCGCTCACGGTAGCTGCGTTGGCGAGAAGTTCCTCTGTTTGGAGGACGTCCTGCGCCTGTTCCTTACCGGTGCGATGGTTCGAGGCGATGGTGAAGGAAACCTTCATCCCGGGTACCGGCAATGTGCCTTCCATCTCGGGGCATTGGCTGACGTGGAAAAAGACGGTTTCCTTGGTGGGTCCATGCGCGATAAAGCCGAATCCACGATCGGGAAAGTAGGAGAGGACTTCTCCGAACTTCCGTGGAGTGCTGTCCTTGAGAATATCTTCTACCCGGCTGGGCAGGGGAGCGTCGTCCTCGACCGCAGGTTCGTCACCCTCAGAGGCATGAAGAGAAACCAGTGCGTCGAATTTATCCTGCAGTTTTTGGTTGGTGAGGTTTTGCTCGACGACTAGGCGAAGCTCTTCGATGGCCGCAGTTCGCCTGCCCGAAGCCGCGTGGATTTCAGCCATCGTTGTTCGGACGGTGGTGGCGATTGTCGATTTGGGCGGCACCCGGCCGTCGGCCAGGCGCTTCAGGATGTTGAGGGCGGCTTGGGGGCGCTCGAGGTCGAGGTGCAGACGAGCCATTTCGAGTCGGATTTGCAACTCCCCTCGCGGGTGTTCCCGCAGCGCGAGGACGAGCTTCTCGGCGCTCTCGAGGTAGCGATGTTCATGTCGGTAATATCTTGCCAAGGTGACAAGAGCGACCGCGCCCCGGGGGAGGCTCGTTGCGCGGACGAGGGCTTCCTCGGCGCTCTCCGTATTTCCCAGCGCCGCGTAGGTCCGCCCAAGTCTTTCCCAGATGACCGGGGACTTCCCATCGAGTTCGCAGGCGGCGTGCAGATCGCGCAAGGCTTCCTCGGGCAAGCCTTCGGAAATCGAGATTTCGGCGCGACTCGCAAGGCGGTGCTCGTGGCGAATAATGATATCAGGTCCATTGTCGAGGTTGCTGCAGCTCTCGAGCGCGTTGCGGGCCCCGTCGAGGTTGTCGATCTCGCGCAGATTGCGGGATAGATGAAAGAGTGCCTGAATCTGGATGCCTCGTGAGCGCTGTTGCTGCTCGGGCGAACTGTTCTCGTAAGTGGAGACCGCGCTCTGCAGGGATTCGGCTGCATCCTGTGGCCGGTGGAGTCTTTCCAGACAATAGCCGCGTCGGAAGAGGCATAAATGATAGTTCCCGAAAGTCTTGAGGGAGGAGTCGTACCAATCAATGGCTCGCGCCCAGCGTTTCCTGCGTTGGTAGAACCATCCGACCTGGCAGTGGTACAGGGCGGCCCTGCGGGGATTCAGTTCCACGCAGCGCGCAAAGAACCGCTCGACCTCTTTTTCGTTGCCGGCCAGAGAATGTGCGCGGGCGACTTCGAGAACCAATTCGTGGTCGGACCAGGCGGCGTCTGGCGACTTGATCGAGCCGTAGGTCTCCAACAGCTTTTGAACCGAGCCGGTTTCTCGAAGCCTCCGGGCCTGTTTGGCGGCAGAATCTGCGGGGGAGGCGCTCACCTACTGTGGTCCTCCGTGTACCGTCCGGCCGTCGAGGCGCAGTTGCCCGGAGGCGAGTGCCTGTAAAGCTTCCGGATAGAGGCGGTGTTCCTCGCGCAGGATTCGCGCGGCCAGCGTCGATTCCGTGTCGCCGTCCTCGATGGCAACAGCAGCCTGCGCAATGATGGGACCGTGGTCCATTTCTTCGTCGACGAAATGCACCGTTACCCCGGTGATCTTGTTGCCGTGCTCCAGCGCCTGCTTTTGCGCGTGGAGTCCCTTGAATGCTGGCAGGAGGGCCGGGTGGATATTGACCACGCGATTGGGGAACGCCCGCAGCAGCGTGGAGGTGACGATACGATCGAAGCCCGCGAGGGCAATCGTATCCGCACCGGCATCCTTGAGGTGCGCAACGATCGCGGATTCAAAGGTCTGTCGATTGGGGAAGTCGCCGTGCGGGAATACCGCGCAGGGAATACCCGCGGCTGCTGCATGCGAGAGCCCTTCGACGTCGGATCGGTTGCTCAGTACGGCTACAATCTCCGCGTTCAGCCGATCTTTCTGTACGGCGTCGATGATGGAACGAAGGTTGGAACCTCGTCCGGATATGAGTACCCCGAGTTTCATTTGGTCTGTGGCGTTGCCTTTGCCCTTTGCGGGGGCAGAGACAGGCTCTATGTTCTCTCTTCTCGTCCGAAGAAACTCAAGACTTCGAGCCTATTTTCGTGGTTTATTCTCGTTCGGAGACATGGCTTCCGAAGCCTTTCCGCGGGCCTGGGGATGGACTCGGCCGGCGCAATGGCACGTTGCGGTGGCCCGAGTTCAGGAGTTTGCCGTCCTGCCGATGACGGCGACCTCGACCCGTGCCGCCCCGCCTTCGAGCAACAAATCACTGCAGCGACGGGCGCTGGCCTGAGTCGTCATGATGTCATCGACCAGCAGAAGTCGCGCGCCTTGTGGGATTTTCCCGCGTCCCGGTCGATAAAGGCTACTTCGCATCTGGCCTCGGGCGCGTCGCCGTCGCGCGGCTCCTCCCCAGTGCCAATGGGGCACCCGGCGGACGAAATTGCGGAAGACGGGTGGAGACTCCGGTAGCACCTGTGACAGAGTCTCGGCCAGAAGATTCGCTGTGTCGAAGCCTCGCCAGGCCGAGGCGATTCGGCGGCCCGGTATCGGGACGATTCCGTCGATCGGGCCCAGTTGCTGGCGTAACGGCCGGCCCAGGGCCCGACCGAGTGCCCGGCCCAGATTGATTTCGCCCCCGATTTTCCAGCGTCTCAGGGCCATTTGGCCGGGTTGGCCGGCCCCGTAGAGGCATAGTGCATAGGTCCGCTGGAAGGAGGGGGCGTTGGCCAAGCACTCGTGGCAAGAGGCGGCCGCCGCTGGCCGCGCGCAATGGAAGCAGGTGTTTTGGCGAACGCGCAACCCGCTGCGGCATTCCCCGCAGAGATCGGGTGTTCGGGAGGCGTGGAAGGGGCGTCGACAGAGGTAGCAGGCGCAAGGGTAGAGAAGCCGCGTCAAAACGTCTAGGTTCAGGATCATTCGGGCGAATTTTGCCGCGTCGGTGCGGTCGGGCAAGGGAGGTCGGTTCCGCAATTGTGGTGGAAGCAATTTCTGCGGAACATTAATGAATCATGCTACGATTTCTTCTCGGTGTCGGTTGTGGGGCCATGTTGATGTACTGGTATCTCACGGGGGAGCTTCCCTGGTCGGAGGACTCCTTTCGGTGGCTTTCGAACGAGGCCAGCTCCTATAGTAGCCGCCTGCGGGAATAACCTCGCGCGGTAGGGTTTGTGGCCCGGCGGATGATTCGGGATCGCATTTCAAGGAAGAAAACAGGGCTGGATTAATTATGGAACTGCCAATCGTGGCGAAGCTCAAAGTGGAACTTGCGGGATTGCAGCGCGAAATGAACCACGACCTGCCGAAGCGCCTTGAAGAGGCGCGCGCGCATGGGGACCTGCGGGAAAATGCGGAATACGACGCGGCGAAAGACCGTCAGGGTATTGTTCGAGCTCGCCTGGGAGCTCTTCAGGCCCGGGTCAGCGAGCTTTCGGCCTATTCCCTTTCTCGACTTCCGCGGGAGCGCGTTTCCTACGGCAGCATCGTGCGATGCGAGGATCTAGGCTCGGGCGACGAAGTCGAATTTCGCGTGGTATTTCCCGAAGAAGTGGATGGGAGCGAGGGGCAGATCTCGATCGGTTCGCCGATTGGACGGGCCTTGCTGAATCACGAGGTTGGCGATGAGGTGAAGGTGAATATTCCCGATGGCAAGCGGGAATTCGAAATTCTCGAATTGACGACCTATCACGAACTCGTCGACGAGTAATTTCTTCAAAGTTCTCGCCGGATTGCGAGTGAAAATGGCCCATGCTAGAAGGTTTTTCTTCAACATCGGCCGGATTCGGGGAAAAGTGGGCCTTCGCCCACTTTTTTTTTCTCCGCGACGGACGAAAAAGTCCCGTCAGGGCTAAGTTGAGCGACCGGAAGGGTCGCAACTCCCGTGGAAAAGAAGATGAGCAAAAGCGAATTTATCAACCGAATGACGCAAAGGATCGAGCCGGTCGCCGGAGATCTCGGGCTGCGTCTCGTGGATTTGGAGTTCGCATCCGCCGGAAAGCATTCTGTCTTGAGGATTTTTCTCGATCGAGACGGTGGGATTGGTCTCGAGGAGCTGGCTCGGGCGAGTCATGAAATCGAAGCCGTTCTGGATGCCCACGACGATGTTCCGGGGGTTTATTCGCTCGAATGTTCGTCGCCAGGCGTGAATCGAAGGCTCAAGGGGCAGGCAGATTTTGAGGCTCATGTGGGCATGAATATTCGTTTGCGCACGGTCGAGCCCATCGACGGTTCGCGGAACTTTCGCGGAGAGCTGGTTGCGGTGGGACAGGATGGTCTCGAGCTGGCTGTCCCGAAGGGACCGGCGGTACGCATCCCGTTGACGGCGATTGAAAAAGCGAATTACGAGCACGATTTCGATCGAGATTTGCGGGAGAGGCACGCCCACGAGGCGTGAGGGGGAAAGCAGAATGGAATTTCAGCTTAGTCGGGTCATCGATCAGGTCAGCCGAGAAAAACAGATCGAGCGCGAAGTCATTGTAGGCGCGATCGAAGAGGCCATGGTTCAGGCTGCACATCGGTTGCTGGGTGCCGAGCGGCAGATCGAGGCGCAGTTCAACGCCGAGATCGGCGAAGTTGAACTGTTCGAGATCAAGCGCGTCGTGGACGTCGTCGCTGATCCCGAAAGTGAAATTACCCTCGAGCAGGCCCGCGCGGACTACGACCCGGAAGCCGAAATCGGCGATGAATTCCTCGGGAAGCTGCCGCAGAAGGAGTTTGGTCGGATCGGGGCTCAGGCGGCCAAGCAGGCGATCATTCAGAAGGTCCGGGACGCCGAGCGCGAAATTATCTACAACGAATTCAAGGACCGGAAGGGCGAACTCTTCTCGGGTATCGTGCAGCGGTTCGAGCGCCGAAATATTATCGTCAACCTCGGCCGGACGGATGCCATCCTTCCGGAGCGCGAGCAGATCCCGAGGGAGCGTTATCGGCAAAGCGATCGAATTCGCGCCTATATTTACGATGTGGACCTGACGGCAAAGGGGCCGCAGATCGTCCTCAGCCGCACCCATCCGAACCTTTTGATCGAGTTGTTCCGGCAGGAAGTGCCCGAGATCTACGAGGGGATCGTGGAGGTGAAGGCCGCCGTCCGCGAACCTGGTGGCCGAGCCAAAATCGCGGTCGTCTCACACGATCGCGATGTCGACCCCGTGGGTGCTTGTGTGGGGATGCGCGGAACACGCGTGCAGGCAGTGGTTCAGGAGCTGCGTGGCGAGAAAATCGATATCGTCCACTGGACGGCAGACCCCGCGGAATTTGTTTGCCGAGCGATCGCCCCGGCCAAGGTAGCCAAGATCATCATGGATGAGGACGAGCATTCCATGGAGGTGATCGTGCCGGACGATCAGCTTTCGCTGGCTATCGGCAAGCGCGGGCAAAATGTCACCCTCGCGTCGCGACTGACGAGTTGGCGTCTGGATGTCCGCGGGGAGTCCGAGGCTGACGAGGAAGTGCGGCAATCGCGGGCTGCTCTCATGCAGATCGAGGGCGTGAGCGACGTGACCGCCGAACTGTTGATGCAGCACGGATTCAAGACCGTGCAGGAAGTGGCCGAGACGGAGGCTGCGGAAGTTGCCGAGGTCGAGGGCATTGGTCCTGAGAGAGCATACGTCATCGTGGAGGCAGCGATCACCCGCGCCGCTGAACAGAAGGTCGAGGAAGCAGCCGCAGCCGAAGCGGCCGCGGAGGCCGCGGCAGTTGCTGCAGCAGCGGCCGCGGAGGCGGAAGCCGCGGGACTCTCGGCGGCCGAGGGCGACGCTGCGCCGGCCGGCGACGGCCTGATTGATCTTCCGGAGGAGCCTCAGGTTTGAGGCGAAATCGCCGCATCGACAGGGGACGCACGAGCGCCCCGAGCCTTCCCTGGCCATCGGGGAAACGTCCGGCTTTTGCGAGTCGCCGCATTTGTGCGGGCTGCGGTGAATCTGATCTCCAGTCGCGAATGGCTCGAATGGCCCGAGTCGGAGCCAGCGACCGGCTGGAGTGGCGTAATGAAGGTGGGCGCGGTACGTACCTTCACGCAGCGCAGGTTTGCGAAGACTTGTTCTTGCAGGGGCGAAAATCACTCGCCGGACTACGTTTTCGACCGACGACCGCAGCAAGGTCGGCGTTGATGGCCGAACGAAGCACGATCCGATCGACAGCAGGGAAGAAGGACTAAAGGCATGCCGAAGCGCATTCACGAATTGGCGAAAGAATGGAACCTTCAATCGAAGGAACTGCTCGCCAGCCTCGAAACTCTCGGGATCTCCGGCAAGCGCTCACAGAGCAGCCTGCAGGAACCTGAAGTTGAGCGTCTTGCTCTGCAACTCGGACGCGGTCCCTCGGCAGAACCCACGGTTGGTACCGAACGGGTGGTCGGTGAGCGTATGGTCACCGAAAAAGACGGACAAGGTGAAGTCACCTCCCGTGAGTCCACGGTCGAAGCTCGAGTCCGTCCGAACGTGATTCGTCGCCGTCGGCGTCGCGTCGAGGTGGGCCGCAAGGATACCGCCCCGAGTGATGTTGGCGGAAGTAATGACGGCTCTCTGATCGATTTTCCGGATATGGGAAGCTCTTCGGATAGCTCGACCGGATCGGCCGAGCCTTCCGGGTTGATTCCCGACCTGCCTCCATCCGATGTGGGCATTGAAAACTTTACCACCGAGCCCGCGCCCACTACCGAAGCACCGGCTGTAGATGAGGTCCCCGCGGCGGATACCGCGGCGACCACCAAGGAAACGGCCTCCGGGACAGCAGCGGAAGCCTCGGCTGAGACTACGGCTCCACCTGAACCCGCGACGGTTGAGCCCCAGCCAAGCGAACCCGCCGCGGCCGGTTCGAAGGTCGATGAATCTCCCTCCGAGCCAGTGGCTCCCGAACCGCCCGCGCCCACCCCCGAAGTCCCCCAGCGAACTTCGACGCTGCGCCCGGCTGCTCTGATGGCGGACGATACCCCCGCTCTCGATGATGGTATGCGTCGCGTTCAGGTGCTCGGGAAGATCGAACTCAAGACAGCGCCGGCACCCGCGCCCGCAGGCGGCAAGCCAGGCCCCGGGACCGATGCTCCTCCCGCGACCGAAGGACGACGCAAGAAGGGCAAGAAAGTCATCCGGCGCGGTTCCCAGATGGACCCGTTCAGCGGTGGCGACCGACCTCGCGGCAGGCGTCCTCAGAAACGTCGGGCGACTCCGGGCAAGGAGCAGCAGGCGACTCAAATCACCGTGCCCTCGGCCCGCAAGCGGATCGTTCGCATGCACGAAGTGATCTCGGTGGGAGAGTTGGCCAAATCCATGGGGCTCAAGGCTGGTGAAGTCTTGAAGAAGCTCATGGAAATGGGCGTGATGGCGACGGTTAACCAGTCGCTCGACGTGGACCATGCAACCTTGGTGGCCGGCGAATTCGAATACACGGTCGAGAACGTTGCTTTTGATGCCGACAAGGAGATCGATGGCACCGAGGCCGAAGAGGCTGTTGGTGAACCGCTCCCTCGTGATCCCGTCGTCACAGTGATGGGCCATGTCGATCACGGCAAGACTTCGGTTCTGGATCAGATCCGCAGTACCACGGTCGCTGACGGCGAAGCCGGCGGTATCACCCAGCATATTGGTGCCTATTCCGTGCCTGTAGGCGAACGTAATATTACCTTCATCGATACGCCGGGTCACGCCGCGTTCACCTCGATGCGCGCCCGCGGCGCGCAGGTGACCGATATCGTGATCCTGGTCGTGGCGGCCGATGATGGGCCAATGCCGCAGACCATTGAGGCGATCAACCACTCTCGTGCCGCGAAAGTGCCGATGATTGTGGCGCTGAACAAGATCGATCGCGCCGAAGCAGATATCGAAAAAGTGAAGGGCCAGTTGGCCGAGCACGGTCTGGCTCCCGAGGAGTGGGGCGGAGACACCATTTTCTGCCCGGTTTCCGCCAAGACCCGTGAGGGGCTGGACAATCTTCTCGAGATGGTGCTTCTGCAGGCAGAACTGCTCGAGTTGAAGGCCAATCCGGAAGTTCGGGCGCGAGGGACCGTTGTCGAGTCCAAGCTCGACCGAGGTCGCGGTCCGGTGGCTACCGTTCTGGTGCAGGAGGGAACTCTTGAGCCCGGACAATCGTTCGTGGTCGGGCTGCAGCATGGCAAGCTGCGCGCGATGCTCGACTCGCAGGGCAACCGAATCAAGAAAGCAGGCCCTTCGGTGCCTGTGGAAATCCTTGGCCTCGACGGGGTTCCCGCAGCGGGCGACGCCTTTGCGGTGGTCCAAGATGAAGCGAAGTCCAAGCAGATTGCCGAACATCGCCAGCAGAAGCAGCGCGAGACGGAACTGGCTCGCAGCTCGAAAGTTTCGCTCGATGACCTTTATTCGCAGCTTGAGAAAGCCAAGGTCAAGGAACTGAACGTCGTCTTGAAGGTCGATGTCCAGGGCTCGGTCGACGCGTTGCGCGAGGCTTTTTCTCGGGTTTCCAACGACGAGGTTCAGGTCAAGACGATCCATGCTTCGGTCGGCGGGATCACCGAGTCTGACGTGCTTTTGGCCTCGGCTTCCAATGCGGTCATCATCGGTTTCAATGTCCGTCCCCTCGACAAGGCAGCCTCTCTGGCGGAAGCCGAGGGAGTCGACCTTCGCCTCTATACGATTATCTACGACGCCATTCGCGAGGTCCGCGAGGCCCTCGAAGGGATGCTCGCACCATCGTTGCGCGAGAGGAACGTGGGTCGCGCCGAGGTCCGCGAGATCTTCGGCGTTCGCGGAGCGGGCGTGATCGCCGGCTCGACCGTGACCGACGGCAAGATTCTGCGCGGTTCGCTGGCGCGCTTGTTGCGCGACCATGCGGTCGTCCACGAGGGCAAGATCGGGAGTTTGCGCCGATTCAAGGACGATGTTCGCGAGGTTACTCATGGTTATGAGTGCGGTATCGGCATCGAAGGTTTCTCGGATGTGAAACCCGGGGACGTGGTCGAGGTCTACGAGGTCGAAGAGGTGGCTCGCAAGATCGAGCCCTCACAGGTTGCAGGCCCGTCTCAGGTCTCGGACGCGGCCTCCTAAGGCTGGATTGCGGCACTCTCTCTCGTGGCTCGCAGACGTAAGCGTCCTTCGCTGGACCCAGCGGCCGGTGGTTATGAGGTTCGGCGCTCGGATCGAGTCGGCGGCGAGGTGCAACGGTGCCTGGCTGAGGCTCTGCTGCATCACGCCCGTGATCCGCGCCTCAGTCAGGTGAATCTGACACGCATTCGCCTGACGCCTGATTTAAAGCTGGCGACAGTGTATTTCCTCCTGCTGTCAGAGGAGCAGGCCTCGCGCGAAGAGGCACTCCGGGGACTCGAGAGGGCAGCACCGTTCTTCCGCAAGTATGTCGCGGACAAGATGCAGCTGCGCTATACGCCGGCGTTTCGGTTTTTCTACGATGACGAACTCGAGCATGCGCGTCGAATTGATAGCTTGATTCGTGATACGAAAATCGGTCCGCAGGACGGATCAGCTGTCGATCCGGAGGACGATTTCGATGCCTGATGGCGTCCTTCTGGTGGACAAGCCGGGCGGGGAAACTTCGGCGGGCATTATCAGGATTCTGAAGCGGACACTGCATCCCAGAAAGATCGGACACCTTGGTACCTTGGATCCGATGGCGACGGGCGTTTTGCCTCTCTGCCTGGATGGGGGAACGCGAATTGCGCAGTTTCTCGACGCGGCAGACAAGGGCTATAGCGGCGAAATTCTGCTCGGTCTGGCGACCGACACCGCCGACATTACGGGGCAGGAGACTGCCCGAGGCGAGGTGCCAGGTCTCTCCAGCGAGCTTCTTGAAAGCGTGGCTTCCAAATTTTTGGGTCACCGCGAGCAAATTCCACCGATGTACTCGGCGGTCAAAATCAAGGGAAAGCAGCTCTACAAGATGGCTCGAGCGGGGATCGAGGTGGAGCGTCAGCCGCGGCCCATCCGCATCGATCAGTTTTCTCTCGAATTGACCAGCGAGCTTGATCGGATTCGCTTTGCCGTGGAATGTTCGAAGGGAACCTACGTTCGGGTTTTGGCCGAGGAGGTGGGGGCGGCGCTGGGCTGCCCGGCCACATTGGCGAGTCTGCGGCGGACCCGCTTCGGACCGTTCGGGGTCTCCGAGTGCCATGAGCTGCACGCTATTCAAGGGTGCGCGTCGGAAAAAATCCCTGTTTTGAGCTGCCTGGAAGCGCTCCGTGGCGTACCGCAGGTTACTGTTGATGGGCCCCGAGCCTATCAGGTCGCTGTGGGTGGGAAAGGCTGTCTTTCCGGGCTCTCTCTCCCCGCAGGGGCCTCGAGAGTCGCTCTTGTGGAGCCCGCCGGAGAGCTTCTGGCGATCGTGGACTGCGATCCCGGTGGTTCGTGGCAATTACGCCGTGTGCTTTATCCTGATGCCGTGGACCTTTACAGGCCAACGGCCCGATGTTAGCCACAGAACAGACAAGGCAGAAAAGAAAGGAAATCAGCGAAGTGGCGTTGGCTTCAGCGCAAATAGCGGAACTCGTCGAGAGTTACCGTGCGCACGAGAAAGATACCGGTTCACCGGAAGTTCAGATCGCACTCCTTACGGAGCGCATCAAAGGTCTGACTGAGCATTTCAAGACCCACGCGAAAGATCATCATTCGCGTCGCGGGTTGATCACATTGGTCAGCCAGCGCAGGAGTCTTCTCGACTACCTGAAGCGCAAAGATCTGGCGCGGTACAAGACGCTTATCGAGCGTCTCGGCATCCGCCGCTAATCTCTGCCATCGACGCCCTTCCCCTGGGCTCGTGCCCGTCGCAAAAGATGCGGCACGACGGGAGAGGACTATGCAAAAGAAGGTAGTTGAAGTTGAAGTAGGCGGTCGTACGCTTTCCATGGAAACCGGACGGATGGCCAAGCAGGCCGGCGGTGCGGTTATCGTGCGTTATGGCGACACCGTCCTTTTGGTCACGGCAACGGCACAGCCGAAGCCTCGTGAGGGTATGGATTTCATGCCGCTGACGGTCGAGTATCAGGAAAAGACCTACGCAGCGGGTAAAATCCCGGGAGGCTTTTTCAAGCGGGAAGGCCGTCCGACGGAAAAGGAAATCCTGACCTGTCGGGTCACGGATCGACCCATTCGTCCTCTGTTCCCGGATGGATGGCGTTGCGAGACGCAGGTCATCACGACGGTGCTCTCGGCGGAGAAGGATTGCGACCCGGATATTCTTTCGGTGTGCGGCGCCTCGGCGGCGCTCTCGATCTCGGATATTCCGTTTGACGGACCCATCGCAGCGGTCCGAGTCGGCCGTGTCGACGGCAAGTTGATCCTCAACCCTGGTGCCGACGATCTCGCCAATGGCGATATCAACCTCACCGTTGCGGGTAGCCGCGATGCGATCGTGATGGTCGAAGGCGGCGGCGACGTTGTCCCCGATGCCGAGATGCTGGAGGCGTTGTTCTTCGCGCACGACGGCTTGCAGCCGATTCTTGATCTTCAGGAAGAGCTGGTTGAGCTCGCGGGCAAGCCCAAGCGCCCGAAACCCGAAGTGCATGTCGACGAGGCTCTGGTCGCGCGAGTCGCGGAAGTTGGAACGCCGCTGATCCAGGGCGCCATGAACGAACCGGCCAAACTCGAGCGTTACGCAAAATTTGATGCAGCCAAGGCGCAAGTCAAAGAAGCATTGGCTGAGGAGTACCCTGATCGTGGTGGCGAGCTTTCGGATGCGTTCAGCACCTTGAAATACAACGCTGTCCGCTCGATGGTCGTGAAGGAAGGCAAGCGTCTCGATGGACGTGACCTGACGACGGTCCGACCGATTGCATGTGAGACGACGGTTCTTCCCCGTACACATGGCTCGGCGCTGTTTACGCGCGGCGAAACACAGGCGCTCGTGACGGCAACCCTCGGTACCTCCGGGGATACCCAGCGAATCGATGGGCTGCTTGGCGACGTCAAGAAGCGTTTCATGTTGCACTACAACTTCCCTCCCTTCAGTGTTGGCGAGGTCAAGTTCATGCGCGGTCCGAGTCGTCGGGATACCGGTCACGGAGCTCTCGCTGAGCGCGCTCTCACGCCGGTGCTTCCGACGGAAGAGGAGTTCCCGTATGTGGCGCGAATCGTGTCGGAGATTCTCGAGTCGAATGGCTCGTCTTCGATGGCAACGGTTTGTGGTGGTTCTCTCGCATTGAACGATGCGGGTGTGCCGACCAAAGCGCCGGTGGCTGGAATCGCGATGGGAATGATCAAGGAAGGCGATGATATCGCTGTTCTGAGTGATATCCTGGGCGACGAAGATCACCTTGGCGACATGGACTTCAAGGTTGCGGGTACCGCTGAGGGGATCACGGCCCTTCAGATGGATATCAAGATTGCCGGTGTGACTCAGGCCGTGATGCAGAAGGCGATTGAGCAGGCCCGCGACGGTCGGCTTCATATCCTTGGCGAGATGGCCAAGGAGCTGACAAGCGCACGGACGGAAATGTCGCCCTTCGCGCCTCGAATTGAGGCAGTGAAGATCCCGACGGACAAGATCCGCGATATCATCGGCCCAGGTGGCAAGGTGATCCGCGGTTTGGTCGAAGAGACCGGTTGTTCGATCGACGTGTCGGACGATGGCACCGTTCAGATCGCCTCGGCGGATGGTCCTGCTCTCCAGCATGCGATTCGTCGGGTCAAGGAAATCACCGCGGAGCCCGAGGTGGGCACGATTTATGAAGGCACGGTTCGTTCGATCAAGGACTTCGGTGCGTTCGTGGAAGTGCTGCCGGGTCGTGACGGTCTGCTCCATATCTCACAAATCTCGAATGAGCGTGTCGCCAAGGTGACCGATGTTCTGAGTGAGGGGGACGTTGTGCGGGTCAAGGTGCTCGAAGTGGACCGGAACGGCAAGATTCGTCTGTCGAAGAAGGAAGCAGACTTCGAGGATTCCGAGGAAAGCAGCGATTGAAAACCAGGGGTGAGGTGCAGGACACCGTTCTTCGGAACGGTGTCCGCGTCCTCTCCGAGGAAATTGATCAGTTCCGTTCGGCCACCGTCGGCATATGGGTGGAGAACGGTTCTCGATACGAGACTGCTCCAGAAAATGGTATTTCCCATTTCCTGGAGCATATTTTTTTCAAGGGTACCGAGAAGCGGAGCGCCCGAAAGATCGCCGAGGAGATCGAGGCTGTCGGAGGCGTGCTCAACGCATTCACCGGGCGGGAACTGACCTGCTATTACGCAAGAGTTCTCGGGACCGATCTCCCTCTCGCACTCGATGTTCTGGGCGATGTCTTTTGTCAGGCTGTTTTTCCTGCCGATGAGATCGAACGTGAGCGAACCGTGATCCTGTCGGAAATCGCCGAGAGCGAGGACTCCCCCGATCAGCAGGCCCAGCAGCTCTTTGATACGGCGCTATGGCCAGATCACGCCCTGTCGCGTCCGATCTGCGGCACACCGGACACGGTGACCGGGATGCATCGTGAGGACTTCATCCAATTTATCGGCGAACGGTATCGTGCCGATCGAATCGTCATTGCCGCAGCGGGTTGTGTGAATCACGAAGCTTTGGTGGCCTGGGCCTCGGAGGCTTTCGAGGATTTGTCCGGTGTGACGGAGCCGCCGGCTTTGACGGTGCCTGATACCGCGACGGGTCTGCACGTGCATCAACGAGATCTCGAGCAGGTTCAGATGTTGCTCGGCGTGCCCGGCCTTTCCAGCCTCGATGATCGACGTTTCGCCGCGTTCGTCCTCAATACCGCATTTGGCGAAGGAATGAGCTCGCGATTGTTCCAGGAAGTTCGCGAGAAGCGAGGCAAAGCCTACAGTATTTATTCGTTTCTCGATTCCACTCTGAATGCGGGCAGCGTCGGTGTGTACGCAGCCCTGGGAGCTGAATCGGTGGGGGAAGTTGTCGGGCTGGTGCGGGACGAAATGGTTTCTCTTCGGGAGAAGGGCTTGGATGCCGGAGAGTTCGCGCGGGCAAAAAGTCAGATCAAGGGCAGTATCCTGCTGAACCTGGAAAGTTGCGTCAGCCGAATGCGGCGAATCGCGGTCAACGAAATCCAATTGGGACGAAGCGTGCCAATTGATGAGATCAGCGAGCGCATTGATGCGGTCACTCAAGACGATATCCGCGAGCTCGCAGCCGAGCTCTTCGGAAAGCAGGATCTTCTTGTGTCCCTGCTGGGTAAGGTGCCGGCAGGCTCCGTGACTGACGCGTCGATGCGCCTGACCTAGTGAGGGATGGGGATGGCGGGCTCTCTGCGAACGGGTATCTGGCGCATCGGAAAGATTGAGGCGCCCTTGCCGGAATATATGACCTCCGGTGCCGCGGGCGTAGATCTTTGTGCGGCCATCGCCCAACCCCTCGAGATTTCGCCCCGAGAACGCGTTCTGGTTTCGACGGGACTCGGGGTAGCGGTGCCTCCGGGCTTCGAGGGACAGGTTCGCCCGCGGAGCGGTCTTGCGGTGCGCTCGGGGATTACCGTGCTCAATAGTCCCGGAACCATCGACAGCGATTATCGGGGCGAATTGCGCGTCGCGCTTGTCAATCTTGGTGGCGAGTCGGTGATGATCGAGCCTCTGGAGCGGATCGCACAGTTGGTGGTGACTCCCGTTGTGCAGGTCGTCTGGGACCTTTTGCGAACCGGGGCGGATGATCTTCCGATTGGAGAGACCACGGAACGGGGTGCGGGCGGCTTCGGTCATACCGGACGAAAGACGGATCGGATTCCGGATTGAGCTCGCTCGATATTGAGCCGGAGCGGGCGAACGACGGGGAGGCCCCGACCAAGGAACTTCTCTACCGAGACTGTCTGGTCGCCCGCGGTCGACGTCAGTGGATGGAGAATGCGAGTTGTGAGGCACGGGGTTCGTTCACGGAGAGCGGGTTTCGTCTTGATCAGGGTGGCCGTGTTCTGGTGGCGCAGGGGGCGTTGGTTCTGCCGGCAGAGGGTTCGGGGGTCGCCGCCTTGCTCGGCTCGTTAAGTCTGGAGCTGAGGGCGCGCGGCGCGGAGCCTGTCGCCCTGATGGATAGCGTTCAATTGGCGGCGGGGAGCGAGAATCAGACCGATTCTGGTCAGGCCGGAGCGTTGCGCGGGTCGATCGCCCGTCACGCCGAAGAGTTGGGCCTGGAGGTTTGCGGCGGGGAGTGTGGGCGCAGTCCCGCGCCACAAGATACGCTTGTTCTTGTCGTCGTGGGGGTTCTACCACGTGTCCCGAGGCGAGATCACGAGAGTCGAGGCCGAGTGGGTGATTCCGTTTTTCGAATTTCGCTGCCTGAGGTTTCGGCGGAATCCTATGCGGAGAGGATTCTCACGCTGGGACAGGCTCTTCGTAATGCCGTCGATCAGGAGATTCTTTCCTGGTTCGGTTCGTGCCGAAACGGAAGTTTGCTGGCCGCGGCAGATTGGTTGGAAACCACCGGTCTTGGATTGCGGCTTTTCGCTGGTCGGACCGATATTTCCTCCTTGTTGCGTGAGGCGCCCGGTGATTTTCTTGTGTCGGCCCGCGGGGAGACGAGTCTCGTCGAGGCCCTGCCGGGAGAGGTCACGGTGGGGGAGGTCGGAGCCATCAGCGGCGAACGTCTGCTGGACCTGCCCATGCCCGAGGGAGCGACCCTGCGACTGAGGCCCGAGGAGATCCGTCGCGACCAGAAACCTCCCGAGTTTGTATTGCCGCAGCACGGGCAGCCCCCGGTGGCGGAGATATTCGAAGATCAGGAGGCCGCACTCCTCGAGTTGATGACTGATTTCCGAGAAGTGTCACCCCGGGGAAGAGCTTCGCGAGGGAGCGCATCTGAGGGACTGCCCGATCTCGCCGGAGATGTCGCCGTGCTTCGTCTCGGCGCACGACGTGACCTCCTCGCACTGGCGGTTGGTTCGGCGCAGCCTTTCAGCTCCCTCGACCCCTATATCGGCGCGTGTCTCGCCGTTTGTCGGGTCACTCGCGGACTGGCAGCAGCGGGCGCTGAGCCTCTTGGGCTTTTGCTGACCCTTCCGGGGGAGAAGGAACCGGGTGCCGATCTCGTATACGAGGGGCTCCGACATGCCGCCGACGCGCTGGGCACCACAATAGAAATGGCCACGGCCGCAGGCGCTGGGGCGTCAGTGCCGGCGGTGGTGGCGCTCGGGCGGCCAACGGCAACCCATTTGGTCCCGTCGGGCTTCCGGCAGGATGGTCATCTCGCGGTCCTTTTGGGCCAGACCCGCGAGGAAATGGGGGGGAGCCTCCATGACGTCCATTTTCGAGGAGGCTCCCACGGTGTGCCGCCGTGGGTGGATCTCGGCTCGGAGCGTCGGCTTCAGGATATGGTCCGGAAATCGGGCGAAGCTGGTCTGCTGCAAAGTGCCCTCAGTTTAAATGCCGGGGGACTGATGAGGGGCGTTCTGCATGCCTGCGGTGTCGATGAGGCCACGGGGCCGCTTTTCGGACTCCGGGGCCAGGCTGAGGAGTCTCTGCGGCCGGAGGCATGGCTTTTCGGCGAAAGTCCCTCCCGAATTCTTGCGAGCGTAGCCTCCGAGGACCTCCCCTTGTTCAAGGAGAGAGCTCTCCGCGCGGAGGTTCCACTGCGTGTCATCGGAGAAATTGGCGGTGATCGACTCGAAATCGAAGGCCAATTGCGTCTCGCGCTGGAATCGTTGCGTCGGGCGTGGCATGGAAGCAGTGACGGAGCAGCCTGAAACGGAGAATCATGTTCGCATCGGATGAAGATCGCTTTCACGAAGAATGCGGCGTTGTAGGCGTTTTCGGTCATCCGGAGGCCGCAAACCTCGCCTATTTGGCCCTCTATGCCCTGCAACACCGGGGGCAGGAGTCGGCCGGAATCGTCTCGTCGCGCGGCGACGCTTTGATCTCGCATCGAGGTCTCGGCCTGGTCGCTGATATTTTCCACCCGGAGATGATTCGGCGCCTCGAGGGGACATCGGCGATTGGACACAATCGCTACGCCACCCATGGCGAAACTGTTCTTAAAAACGCCCAGCCGCTGGTGGTCGAGTATGCCGGAGGGCCACTCGCGGTGGCTCATAATGGAAATCTCGTCAACGCCGTCGAGCTGCGTGCGGAACTGGAGCGGCGCGGATCGATCTTTCAATCCAACTCCGACACGGAAGTCGTGATTCACCTGATCGCGCAGAGTGAAAAAGGACCTCTCCTCGATCGCGTGGTGGACGCTCTGAAACACGTCCGCGGCGCCTACTCGATCGTCTTTCTGGCGCGGGACCAGCTGATTGCGGTGCGAGACCCTTATGGGTTCCGGCCCCTGGTTCTCGGTCGGATCCGCGACAAGGGCACCTATGTTGTGGTCTCTGAAACTTGCGCGCTGGACTTGATCAACGCCGAGTATGTTCGCGAGGTCGAGCCAGGAGAGGTGATCGTGATCGACGATTCGGGGATGCGCTCGATGAAGCCGCTCGAAGTTGTCGAACCACGTCGCTGTGTTTTTGAATACGTCTACTTCGCACGCCCGGACAGTCAGGTTTTTGGTCGGACGGTCTATAATGTGCGACGCGAATTGGGGCGGCAACTCGCTCGTGAAAGTCTGGTCGACGCGGATGTCGTCACGCCAGTTCCTGACTCGGGGGTGCCTGCCGCGTTGGGCTACGCTCAGCAATCAGGGATTCCTTACGAACTGGGTTTGATTCGGAATCACTATGTGGGACGCACCTTTATCGAGCCGTCCGATTCCATCCGTCACTTCGGCGTCCGCGTGAAACTGAATGCGGTCTCCGAGGTTTTGCGCGGCAAGCGAGTCGTCGTAGTGGATGATTCTCTGGTGCGGGGAACGACGAGCAAGAAGATCGTGACCATGATGCGGAACGCGGGTGCAGCTGAGGTGCATATGCGGATCTGCTCTCCACCGACCATCCGACCTTGTTACTACGGGGTAGATACACCGACGACGTCGGAGCTCGTTGGTGCGTCGAAGTCGGTCGAGGAGATTCGCCAGGCAATCGGTGCGGACACGCTGTCCTATCTGTCGGACGAGGGTCTTTACGCCTTCGAAGATCAGCCCGAGAATAAATCGACATATTGCGATGCCTGCTTCACGAACCGTTACCCGGTTGCCGTTGACGAGTCCGCCGAGACTCGGCAACTTGGCCTCTTCGACGCCGCGGCAATTCGCACGCCTTGAGTTTTGTGTCTGCGTCCGGGTTCGAGTTGAGTGCCCGGGATCGCTAGCGCAGGCGCACGGGTAAATGCTCCAACCCGCGCAATACGAAAGTGCGGCGTCGCGTAGGCGCGCCGGCAAGCTGGAGGCCGGGGAAGCGTTGCAGAAGAGCCGGAATTGCGGCGCGCCCTTCGAGGCGGCTGAGTTGTGCACCCGGGCAGAAATGAGCGCCGAGTCCGAAGGCGATATGCGGGTTGGGTTCGCGCCGGATGTCGAAGGTGTCGGGGTCGCGGAAGATCGCTGTATCGCGGTTCGCTGCGCCGAGGCATCCGAGGACAAGGTCGCCCCGGGCGATCGACTTGCCGTGCCAGATAAAGTCCTTGGCTGCGGTGCGCGAGATGGCTTGAGGCGGCGTGTCGAAACGCAACATTTCCTCGATCGCGGCGGGCGCTCTGGAGTAGTCCTCCTCAAGCAGGGCTCGTTGCTCCGGATGCTCCAGCAGGGCCAGCATTCCATTTGAGATCAGATTCGCGGTTGTCTCATAGCCGCCGAAAACCAGAGCTGTCGCCATCGCAATGATCTCGATATCGTCCAGCGAATCCCCATCGTGCTCAACTTCGCAAAGCCGGGAGATCAGATCGGTTTCACAATGCGCTCGTCTCTCCGCGACCAGACCACCGATATAGCCACCGATTTCCCGAAGCTTCTCGCCGACTGTCTTGCTCGAGAAGAACTGATCCATTCCCCGAGCGATTTCATCGGCGACCGCTCGAAATTCGTTACGGTCCTTTTCCGGAATTCCGAAAAGCTCCGTGATGATGCCGATAGGCAAGGGGTAGGCCAGTTCCGTCACTAGGTCGACAGGGTTGTCGGTTTCCAGACGTTCGGCGGCGGTCGTCGTCGCGGTTTCTATGCGCTCGAGAAGAAGTTCGATGAGCTGCTCAATTTGCGGAGGCATCGCCCGCATGGCCGGCGTCAGCGCAGAGGTCATCATCGCCCGCATCGGCAGTTGTTCGGGCGGGTCGAGCGAGATGGTACGAATTTTTGTGCCCGGTTTCATCTCCACGCTGGTCGCCTGCTTGCGACTGACTTTGCCTCTGTCGGCACTCAGGCAGGCATCGTCCTGGAAAAAACGACGGGCGTCTTCGTGGCGGGTGACCAGCCAGGCTCGCAGCTTCGGGCTCCAGTGGATCGGATCTTCCGCGCGCAGCCGCTGGTAGATCGGATGCGGGTCCTGCAGGTTCTCGTCAGTGAAGGGGTCGAAGTAGAGCTCGTCGCTGGAAGTCACGCTCCTCCTGTATGCGGTACCGCGCTCGCGGTAAAGAGCCGACGTAGCTCAGGTGCTGGGTACAGGGCGATGGGTGGATGGACTCCGAACCAAAATCGAATCACGAGCCCAAACCGCGTCGTCGCGATGCGGGAAATCGGTGTTGAAGTGCAGGCCTCGACTTTCGCGACGCAGAGCCGCCGAGGCGATAATCAGGTCGGCCACCATGGCGAGATTACGGAGCTCGATGGATCCGGCGGTCGGGTGAAATGACCAATAATCCGAACGAATCTCTGCGAGGGCCAGGTCCATTCGCGCGCGGGCGCGCGCCAGACGGCGATTACTTCTGACGATTCCGACGTAGTTCCACATCAGACGCCGAATCTCGTCCCATGTCTGGCTGACCAGAACTTCTTCGTCGCGTGGGTGGGAGCCCCCGGGATTCCAGTCCGGAATCGGAAGATTTCGAGTCGGCGTCGCGGCGCTGGCCTCCGCGGCATCGGTTGCCGCGCGGTGGCCGAAGACGAGCCCCTCGAGGAGCGAGTTCGAAGCAAGCCGATTGGCACCATGAAGTCCCGTCATGGCAGCTTCGCCCGCGGCATAGAGTCCCTGCAAGGAGGTCGCGCCGACGTCGTTGGTCAGGATTCCGCCACAGGTATAATGGGCCGCGGGGACCACCGGTATCGGTTCGGTGGCCGGGTCGATGCCGAAAGAGCGGCAGCGGTTGACGATCGTCGGAAAGCGTTCGAGGAGGTAGGCTTCGGAACACGACGTGATGTCGAGGAAGACGTTGTCGAAGCCGTGCGCCTTCATTTCACTGTCGATCGCGCGTGCAACAATGTCGCGCGGCGCGAGTTCGCCCCGCTTGTCGTAGTCGGTCATGAAGGAGGAGCCATCCGGGCGGACCAACACACCGCCTTCACCTCGCACTGTTTCGCTGATGAGAAAGGACTTGGCTTGCGGATGAAAAAGGCAGGTCGGATGAAACTGGATGAACTCCATGTTCCCGATCGGCACGCCTGCTCGGTAGGCCATGGCGATGCCATCGCCTGTCGCGACGTCGGGGTTACTGGTGTAGAGATAGGCTTTGCCTGCGCCACCTGTCGCGATCAGTGTAGCGCCGGCCGTATAGGTATGAATCGATCCGGAGGAGGTATCGAGCACGTACGCGCCCAGACAGCGCTCCGGTCCCTCGATCTTGAATTTGCTCGACATAAGAAGGTCGATGGCGAGGGTCTGCTCGAAGATCTGGATTCTCGGATGAGCGAGGACGCGTTCGACAAGCGCACGCATCATTTCCTGACCGGTGGCGTCCACGGCGTGGAGGATGCGGCGTCGGGAGTGTCCGCCCTCCAGGCTCAGATCCACATCGAACTCGTTTTCGGCGTCAGGGCGAAGATCAAATCGAGTGCCGTAGGCGATCATTTCACGAACTCGATCCGGGCCCTCCCTGACGACGATATCGACGATATCGCCGTGGCAAAGTCCCGCACCCGCTCCGGCGGTATCTCGCGCATGCTCGTCGTAGGAGTCGTCAGGGCTCCAGACGGAAGCCACGCCTCCCTGAGCGTATTGCGAGGAACCTTCGGGCAGATTGGCCTTTGTGACGACAGCAACCTCACCGCGCTCCGCTGCGGTCAATGCGAAGCTCAATCCCGCGATCCCGCTGCCAATCACGAGAAAGTCAAAATCTCGCCGGGTTTCAGACCCGGGGCCTGATTGCTCCTCTCCCATGCCAAAAGCCTAGGTGCAGAAATAGCTGCTCGCAAGGACCGAATGTGGCGGACTCTATCCAGCCTTTGACAAAGCCTTCCGGAGGAGGTGGTGTCAGGGCTGTGTCTCGGCTCGGTAGAAATATGCTCCGCCTCGTTTTTTGCGGGGCGGTATGGGTAGGAGCGGCTCCATCGCTTGAGGCTCTGGCCGGCGAGATCTTTCGCTACCGCGATCCCAATGGCGTGCTCCATTTTTCGAATGCCCCCACCGACCATCGGTTCAATCGAGTCCGGCCGGGAGAGCGTCTTCCGGAAGATTCGGGGAACGACTCAGGCACCGACTTGGGGGTGACGGCCTCCCCGCCGCCCCGGAACGGTTCTTCTCCCGAGGCGAGGGCGAGGGTAAATGGTCCCAGCCGCGGGGACGTGGCGAAGCGCGGCAGGGTCCGTGCTGTGGCAGTGCCGCCTCCCACTCTCGTTCGCATGATTGAGGAAACTGCGATTCGTTACCGCATCGAAATGGCGCTCCTCACGGCAATCGTGCGAGCCGAGTCAGGGTACGATCCGCAGGCTGTCTCTCGCGCAGGAGCGAAAGGGCTGATGCAGTTGATGCCGGAGACCGCACGTTCGCTCGGCGTCCGGGACGTCTTTCATCCAAAGCAGAACCTGGAGGGTGGAGCGCTTTATTTCCGCCGCCTCCTGCATCGCTTCGGCGGGGACGCGACTCTGGCGTTGGCGGCGTTTAATGCCGGGCCGACCGCGGTCGAGAAGCACGGAGGGATTCCGCCTTTTCCGGAGACCCGCTCCTATGTCGAGCGGGTTGGCGCCTACCGGCAGGAATACCTGCGTTCGCGCGAAAAGCTTCCCCATATGGTAGAAAAGCGGAAGATTCCGGAATCCTGAAAGAGAACCATGTCCGACCCGACAAAAGACAGCTCAAGCCTGGCTAACGACTTGTGGAGCACGCCTAATTTGCTCTCTCTGGGCCGAGTTGCGTTCACCCCGCTGATGATCTGGTTGCTGACTTTTCCGGGCCCAACAGTGTCCGCGGTGGTGGCCATTCTCTTTTTTCTCGCTTGTCTGAGCGATTGGCTGGATGGGTATCTTGCGCGCCGAGACGGGATTATCACCAACCTCGGAAAATTTCTGGACCCGCTGGCAGACAAAATCCTGATTGTGAGCGGCTATATCATGTTGGCAGCGATGCCTCGGGACCTCGCGGTACCCGCGTGGATGGTGGCGGTCATCGCGTCACGCGAGGTTGCGGTGACCGGTTTGCGCGCAATCGCGCGCGAGGAAGGTGTCGTTCTCGAGGCGGAGTCTCTGGGCAAGGCCAAGACGGTCATGGAGGTCGTGGCGCTGTTCAGCTTGATGGTTCACTACACCTATGGTCCACTCGATTTTTTCGCTGCCGGGATGTGCTTTCTCTGGATCGCGATGATTTTGGCTGTTTGGTCCGGGGTCGCGTATCACGTACGTTTTTTCCGAAAATGGCAGGCTCTTCGTGATGCAGATGGTTGAGCGGTTGCGCGGCGGTTGGAGCGTCGGTAGTACGGTACTCATGGCCGATGCAAGGTCGGGCACGCCAGTGATAGCTAGGTCCTGCGCAAGAGAGGATCGCGAATTCCGCCAGGCCCGGAAGGGAGCAACGGTACCGATAATTTCTCTGTGCCGCGGGGGTGCCTAGCTATCACTGACGTTCTCGAAAGGTCCGCTGGAGGTTCCAAGCGAAGTCCGGGCAAGACCGGAAAGGCGGTTTCCTCCGCAGCAGAGCCCTATGAGGTTCTGGCCAGACGGTCTCGCCCCCAGCTCTTCGCCGAGGTGGTGGGGCAAGATCATGTGACCCAAACTCTGGCGAATGCCGTCGACGGAGGCCGGTTGGGCCACGCCTTTGTCTTCAGCGGAATGCGCGGTGTTGGCAAGACGACCACGGCCCGGATCCTCGCGAAGGCTTTGAATTGCGCCGAAGGGCCGACCTCGACACCCTGCAATATCTGCGAGCATTGCGTGGAGATCACCGAGGGGCGTTCGCTGGATGTCTTCGAGGTGGATGCAGCTTCGCAGACCGGCATCGATGCCACTCGCGAACTTCTGGAAACCGTCAAGTACCAGCCAGCCGCGGGGCGCTTCCGTGTCTATATCATTGACGAAGCGCATGGCTTGTCCCGACAGGCAGTGGACGCGTTCCTCAAGACCCTCGAGGAGCCACCGCCGCATGCCAAATTCATTCTGGCGACGACGGCACCGCAAAAGCTCACCTCCACGATCCTCTCGCGCTGTCAGCGTTACGATTTTCGCTCGGTTTCGGTTGTCGAGGTTATCGGTGCGTTGGCGGCAATGGTCGAAGGTGAAGGGAAGAGTGCGGATGAATCGGCTCTGGCGATCCTCGCCCGAGAGTCCGGGGGTAGCTTGCGCGATGCGACGTCTCTTCTGGAACAGGTTCTGGCCTATGGCGCCGGTCATATCGATCCCTCGATGGTTCATGCCGCCCTCGGAATCCCGGATCGGGAAGCGTTGCGAGCGGTGGTGGCCGCCCTGCAGTCGCGTGATGCGGCGACGGTCCTTGGGGTGGTGGATGATCTGGTCGGTCAAGGCGCGGATCTGGCGCGGTTCGCTCTCGACTTGCTCGAGGAGCTTCGCCATCTGACCGTGCTCAAAGTTGCCTCGGCGGCGACTCTTGTGGACCTCAGTCCGCCGGAAATCGCGGCACTGGAGGAGATGGCGAGGGAAATCCCGGCGGACGATCTCCAGCGGTGGTTCCGCATCTTGCTGCGTGGGCAGGAGGAATTGGGTCGAACAGCTGCGCCCCGACTGGTTCTTGAGATGGCGCTTGTGGAGATGGCGACTCTGGCCGAGATGGTTCCGGTCGATGAGCTTGTCGCACGGCTTGAAAAACTTGCCTCTGGTGGCGGTGGCCAAATTGGTGGGAGCGGTCAGGCTGGCGGACGCGCTAAAGCGAGCGCGGGCGGTCGCGGTGCTGTCGCCGGCGACGGCCGGGCCGATGCGGACCGGCCGTCGAATCGTTCTGCTGGAACGAGGACCGCATCTCCGACGGGTTCCGGTGGAACAGCCGCGAGGACCGAGCCTGCGCAGAGCGGCAAACCCACGGGCAGTGGCAATGGCGCCACGGTAGCCAAAGCGCCGCCGCCGTCTGCCGGAACGCCGCCTCAGACGGGCGCGGCTTCGCGGGCGTCTCAGGCGCCGAACGCGCGAGCTTCGGGTTCGCCTCCGGAGGCAGCAAAGGCTTCGCCCGAGCAACCTCGCTGGAAGGGTGTGGTGGATTCGCTCCAGAAGGAAAAGGCTTCGCGCTTTTTCCGGCTATCCTACAGCCGCCTTCTTGAGGTGGCCGAGGGTGAATTGAAAGTCGGAGTTACCGGACAGGATGCGGTGACGGCACTGACCAACCCGGAAGTCCGCGCCGATATCGAGAAGGCGATTGCCAACGCTTTCGGGAAGTCTCTCCGATTTTCGCCGGTCGTCCTTGAAGAATCGGGGGCAGTGCCGCGTGTGGCCGATCTGGAAAAGGAAGCTCGGCAAGATCCGGTCGTGAAGTTGGGACTGGAATTGCTGGACGGAAAAATCGAGGCTGTATTGCCTCGAGAGAAACGCGGGGAGTAGGGAGCGATGGCCAAACCTTTTGATCTGGGCGGGATGGGAAATATTCTCGAGCAGGCGCGGACCATGCAGGATCGCTTGCAGGCAATGCAGGAAGAGGTGGGTGCGCGCACGGTTGAGGGTACCGCAGGCGGTGGCATGGTGCGGGTAGAGGTTTCCGGAAAGTTGGAGATCCGCAGGATCACGATCGAAGATAGCGTATACGCGGACGACGATCGCGAGATGCTGCAGGATCTTGTAGCTGCGGGCGTGAACGATGCGATTCGCAAGGCCCAGAAGATGATGGCCGACGAAATGACGCAACTGACTGGCGGAATTTCACTGCCGGGGTTCGGTTGAGCAGGAATCGGGTTCGATGTCGTCTGCGCTAACCCCCTCGATGCAGAGGCTGGTCGAAGAGCTCAAGAAGCTTCCCGGCGTCGGTGAAAAGACGGCGACGCGTCTCGCTTTTTTTACCCTTCGTGAGGAGCATGGGTTTGCGGCGAGTTTGGCAGCGGCCTTGCTCGACGTGAAGGAACAAAGTCGCTTTTGCTCGATGTGCTTCGGTTTGACCGAGACCGACCCGTGCGGCGTTTGCGCGGACCCGCGGAGGGATAAGCATGAGGTTTGCGTGGTTGAGGAGCCGGCCGATATGATGGCGTTCGAGAGAGCCCGGGAATATCGAGGCCTCTATCACGTTCTGGGGGGAGCCCTTTCTCCCCTCGAAGGCGTTGGGCCGGAGCATCTGCGCTGTGCGGAGCTGATCGAGCGAGCCCGCTCCGGCGAAATCCGGGAGGTCATCGTCGCCACAAATCCGAGCGCGGAAGGGGAAGCGACGGCCTTGTGGATCTCCCGACAGCTCAAATCCGAGGCCGATATTCGGGTCACGCGTATTGCCATGGGGCTGCCCATGGGAGGCGATGTCGAGTACAGCGACGCCATGACGCTGTCCCGCTCGCTTTCGGGTCGACGCGATATGTAGGCCTCCGGTTGAGCGCGGGGCTCCGTGTTGCTAGTAAAAGCACGGGTTTTCAGTAGAATTCGGAGTCGAGGTGGATATGGACAAAGGTGCAAAGGTCGCGGGGCGAAAAGCCTCTGCTGATCTCAATTTTCGTAGCCTCCTCCCGGAAGGCCTGGCGATCGATTTCGTCGGCCGCCGCAAGTTCTTTTTGATCATTTCGACGATTCTCAACGTTCTGGCCATCGTCCTCTTTTTCGCTCGCCCTCTGAACTACGGCGTCGATTTTACGGGTGGAACTTCGATGCGAGTCCGCTTTGCAGCGCCTACGGATGCCAATGCGGTCCGGGCTGAACTGGTGCCTCTCGATCTGCGCGATTTGACGGTGCAGGACTTCGGTGTCCAGGGAAGCGAATTCCTCCTGCGCTTTGAAATCACTGAAGGCGAGGAAATGAACTCCATCTCGCGCACGCTCAAGCAGCTATTCGCCGCGACCGGTGGGGAGGGAGGCGTCGAGATTCTCAGCGTCGAGAGTGTCGGTCCCAAAGTCGGGGCAGATCTGCGGCGCCAGGGCTTCATGGCAATTCTCTTCGCGACCGTTTTCATGGGGCTCTATATTACTGCCCGTTTCGAAACGAGTTTCGGCTTGGGGGCGGTCATCGCCTTGATCCACGACGTGCTGATTACCACCGGGGCATTGATGTTGACCCAATATACATTTGATTTGACGACTTTGGCCGGCTTGCTGACGGTGATTGGCTTCTCGGTGCACGACACGATTATCGTGTCCGACCGCGTTCGCGAGAACCTGAAGCGAAACCCCAAGGGCAAACTTGGAGATATCATCAATCGCAGTATCAATGACACTCTGTCGCGAACGCTGCTGACGACAGGAACGGCACTTTTTGTGCTTTTCGCCTTGTTCTTCCTCGGCGGCAAGGGGCTGGAACCATTCGCCTTCACGTTGGTGATCGGTTTCATCACGGGCACATATTCTTCGATCTATATCGCGGCACCGGTGGTGCTCTTCTGGTCCGATCGATCCAAGCTGGGCAACTAGAGCCCGATAGGACAGAACCATGAGATTTTCCTACGCAGAGTCGATGGGTGATCCCACCCATTATTTGCCGTTGGCGCAGGCCGCAGAAGCCTGCGGTTGGGACACGGCCGTGGTTCCGGACAGCATTTGCTACCCGCAATTCTCGGATAGTAAATATCCCTATACAGATGATGGCGATCGTAGTTTTCTCGATGGCAAGCCTTTCATCGAGCCGTTTTCTCTCATCCCGGCAATGGCGGCCGTCACCACTCGACTGCGTTTCGCGACCTTCGTGGTGAAACTGCCGATTCGCGAACCGGTACTGGTGGCCAAGCAAGCGACGTCGGTTGCTGTCCTCTCCGGAAACAGGCTCGCACTCGGGGTTGGTCTCAGTCCCTGGCCGGAAGATTTCGATATCTGCAACCAGTCCTGGAAACGACGCGGCAAGCGGATGAACGAGATGATCGAGATCATCCGCGGCCTGGAGGCGGGCGAGTACTTTTCCTACAAGGGCGAGTTCTACGACCTCCAGAGTGCGAAGATATGCCCGGGCGTGACCCAGCCAATTCCTATTTTAATCGGCGGCCACTCCGAGCCGGCCCTGAAGAGAGCCGCGCGTCTGGGAGATGGTTGGATGCATGCGGGTGGCGATCCCGCCGAGTTGGATACCTATCTGGCGCGGTTACACGAGCTTCGTGTCGAGGCGGGTCGAGAGAAGGAACCCTTCGAGGTCCATGCGATCTCGATGGACGGATATTCCGTCGATGGTTTGAAGCGACTCGAGGACCGCGGCATTACCGATGTGATCATCGGTTTCCGTGACTTCTATCGTGGGGGCGACGTTTCCTACGAGGAGAAGCTGCAGCCGATCGAGCAATACGCCAACGATATTATCGCAAAGTTTCGCGGTTGAGATCTGGAGGAATTCGATGAGTGCCAAACCCATAGAGGTCGCCGAAAAGGTTCTTTCCATTGTTCGCCAAGCTCAGGAGGTTCTCGCGACCGTAGAGAATCCCGCGATCCGCATGGATCCCGCCTGGGAGGAAGTGATCCACACAATCGACCGAGCCGAGCGCGCCGGGCAGGCGCTGGTCGAGTATGGAAATATTCGGCCCGAACGACTCGAAGGCTGACAACGGCTCGCCCAGTCGGGGCTCGGCACGATGCCGCCTTGCCAACTGCCTCAACTGCCTCGAATTCCCACTGGGCCCCTTTTGGCCCGAATGTTTACGGCGTGACCTGAACCCTTCGAGTTGCTGCGGCCACTGGCAGGGCAACCGGTTTGCCCTCGAGGATCTGGCTGGGCTGCAGAGAGAACGAATAGGAACCGGATCCTTTCGGGTAGCGCAGCAACACCGGAAACCTGACGCTCTCTCCGTTGGGCAAGTCGCGTGGTAGCGGCACCAATTGCGCAGGCTGAGCCTTCGCTCCCTCATCGAGCGGCTTCCACCTGATCGCCAGAACGACGGATTTTTCAGCCGGGAAGGGCGTCGGCCGTTGCAGGACGCCCTCCTGAAAGCGGCCTCTTGGTCGGGTGGTACCGAAGTCGAGCATCCAGGAGCGCCGGGGTTGGAGCGATCCTGGCCACGGTGTCTCGCCCGTATTGGTGAGTGTCACATCTAACGGGAGATACTGGTTGGCGCGGCCTGCGCTGGGGCTTGCCTGCACGTTCAGTTCGCCCGATGTCGATGCCGCCGTCAATGGAACCGCCGGGTACCCGAGAGCTGTCTGGTTGCGGCCCGTTCCCGCGGCTATGGCCTGGCGCCAATCCGAGGAAGAAGGGGCTCGGAGGTGAGCCAATGTCCATCCGCCGAGATCGGATATCTCCTCGACCTCGGGGGATTTCCGGAGAAGGTCGATGACGCTGGCGCGCTTGGTGGGATATCCCTGCCACTCGGCTTCTGGTCGCAGGAGGATCCATTCCAGACCTGTTGCTCGCTGCAGGTCGGCGAGGGCGAGGCCGGAAGGCAGCCGTCCGATTGCGTCGAGCAGAAATGCGCGATGCGGAGGGTGATAGCCCGTATAGCCATCGACGAGGGGAATCCGATGGATTGTTTGCCCGAGCATGGCATCGGGCGCGACCGGAGTTCCCTTTGCCCTTCCATTTGGGTTCGGTCGTCGCAGCGGCAGTTCAAGGAGGGGACCGGAGGTAACCCGTGCGGATGAGCCCGGAGCTGGTTGCAGGGCAGCCTGCAGGGCGAGGTAGGCAGGGCGGTCACTGCCGAAGGCAAGCGGACGGCTGAAATTGCCGTCGACCAGAGCTGTTCCGCGCACCAACAGAAGCAGGATCGCGACAAGGCCGCAGGCTGATGTCTGAAGACCTCGGAGTGGCAGACTGCGGAATGGCAGACTGCGCAGCCCGGTCAAAGCAAGCGATAGAAGTATGGCGCGACCCACATCGGCCACAATTTGTTGCCGGTCGGGGTAGGCGAGAAAAGAGAGAGGGGACCCTGCCAGAACGGATTCCAGCGCTTTGGGGTAGCCGGGGCTCAGCAGGGCTCCCAGCAGCCACATACTGACGCCGAAGGCTACGCCGACCCGCACGCCTCGTTGCGCGACGGCCGCAAGAAGCGCGCCGAGGAAGACCACAGGCAAAGCGAAATTGATGGCCGAGACCGGATCTACCCGGCTGATACCGAGCAGTGCCGAGCCGTAGTTGGCGAGGTTTGCGTCGGCGATGGCGAGGGGCCGAAGCTCGTCAGTGGCTCGCGCCAGCCAGGGTCGCAGCGTGATCGCCGCGATGCCACCGGCGATTCCGGCTGCCAGCAAAGCGTAGACCGTCGCACGGCCGCGCGAGGCGGTCGGCCGACACCATGCTGCCGCAAGGGCGATCGCCCCGGTCACAGCGGCAAAGAAGGCTCCATAGAGTGCACTCAGGCAGGCCAGCAGGAACGCGGCAGTCGCTGCCAACGTCCGTCGAAGGTCCGGTCGGTCAAAGAGGCTCAAGACGGCCAATGCGACCAGCGGCAGAAGAAAATTGGCGTTCTGGAGAATGTGGATATTGAAAGGTACCCGACGCGAGGCGAGGGCGAAAAAGAGGCCCGCTGTGATGGCGGGAAGCGGATCGCTGCCCAGTCGTCGGGCGAGACGTTCCATGCAGAATGCAGCCAGCGGATAGGTCAGCCACGCAGTCAGGTTCGCCGCGAGTACCGGATTTCCGGTCCAGACATGGATCGGACCGAAAACGGTCTGCGCACTATAGAACCAATCGGAACTGGTGAGCTGGGCTGGGGCAGGAAAGTTGATTGGCCCCTCGGCGATCATGTCGGGGGCGTGGAGGAGAGAGTACCAGACCCAGTCCAGAATCCAGACGATCAGACGTGCATCGTTCCGGTTGGGGTTGTCGGCCAGATGATCGGTCAGGAGCGGGAGAATCGGTAGCGAGAGGAGCAGAAACGCGATCGTCCAGAACAGGTATGATGCGCGCGCGGTCTTCAAGGTCTACCGGATATCGCAATCTTCGCTCGCGTAAAAGCGTTGCTTGTGCTGCGCCCTCGATCAGGATTTAAGGAGGCTGCGAGGCGGGCGCCTGACGGGTTCTCTGCTGCAGCAGTAAGGAGATGCGCTAATTTTCAAGGATCAGAGAGTCGTCGTCGTCATGCCTGCCTATAATGCGGAGGCAACCTTGCAGAAGACCTACGATGAGGTGATGGCTCAGGGAGTCGTGGACCTCGTGATTGTGGTGGACGACTGCAGCAGCGATCAGACCGTGGCGCTGGCGGCGACGCTGCCCAACACTCTGGTGCATCGCCACGATGGGAATCGAGGCTATGGCGGCAATCAGAAGAGTTGCTACCGATTGGCGCTCGAGCAGGGCGGCGATATCGTCATTATGGTCCACCCGGACTATCAATATACGCCCAAGTTGATTCCGGCGATGAGCGGATTGATCGGCAATGGTCTCTACCCTTGCGTGCTCGGTTCCCGGATTTTGGGCGGCCATGCTTTGCGCGGGGGCATGCCCTGGTGGCGGTTTGTCGCCAATCGCTTCTTGACTCTGTTCGCAAATATTTTGATGGGAGCGCAACTTTCCGAATACCATACCGGCTATCGAGCGTTCTCTGCGGAGCTGCTGCGCCGGCTGCCTCTGGATTCGAATTCGGACGATTTCGTATTTGATAATCAGATGCTGGCCCAGATTTTATGGCTCGACGAGGCGATCGGTGAGGTGAGTTGCCCCACGCGTTACGCAACCGATGCCAGCTCGATTAATTTTGTCCGCAGCGTCCAATATGGATTTGGTTGCCTCGGAACAGCCCTGAAATTCCGATTGGCCCGATGGGGGTTGATGTCCTCGGAGCCTTTTTCGGGTTCGGCTCGTGGCGTCTCCTGATCGGGGGTACAGACTTTCGGAGGCGGATCGCCTGCGGGGTTTTGAGATATTTGCGGTCTTTGCTGCCTATGGCCTGCTCGCCGCTTGGCTGACCTGGCCCTTGGTCACACAGCTCGCGGCGGGTTTGCCGCTGAGCGGAAAAGCGTGTCGTTTCGATAGCCAGCTCGTAGGCTGGGCACTGGCCCACCAATCTGATGCCCTGCTTTTTTCGCCGGGACGATGGCTGGATGGAGGCGCCTTTTACCCGGCGGCTCGGACGATCCTTCTGGGAGAGGCCGCCTTCGGCGCGTTGCCGCTTTTCCTGCCGGTTTTTGCCTTGTCGGGAAACCCGACACTGGCACTGAATCTGGTGTTTTTCTTCGGACTGGTCGCAACCGCCGGCAGTGTACATTTGGTGGTTCGTCGGCTGACGGGCCGTCACGCCGCGGGCCTTGCGGGGGTTGTGATGTTGCTCAGTTCCCGCTGGCTATGGTGGCAATGGGCACCGTGCGCACCGAACTACGCAATGCTCTTTTATTTGCCCTGGATTTTCCTTTTCCTTGTTGCCGGAGTGTCGAGCAATCGCCGGTTGTTGGTGCTGGCCTTCTTGTTGACTCTGCAGGGCTTGGCGACTGTGTACCTGGCCGTTGCTACCTACCTCGTGGTGGGAGCGGTCTGCCTGCTGCGATTGCTTTCGCCGCAGCGCCGAGCCGAGGGATGGCGGGTGTTGGGGGCCATGGCTTTGGCGGCCGTACCGCTCGTCCTCGCCTTTGCCCCCTATTTACTGACTCGCGTAGAAAACCCTGATCTGGCGTCCCAGAGCGTATGGCGCGGTGTCATGCAGCTCACGCGTCTCCCGTGGGGGCCGCTCGATGCCCGGATGCCGACCGGAGTCGGATTGTCCGCATTGCTTCTGCTCGGGATATGCTTGCTCCCGGGTGTCCGCCGCAATGCCCCACGGCTCGAGGCTGCAGGGATTCGCATGGCTCTTTTCTGGGTATGCGTCGGAGTTTTGGTTTCCTTCACGCCTGTGGCGCGGTTGGAGAGCGGGATGATCCGCCTCCCGCATGCGTGGCTGGGGCAATGGCTCGGCGTCTACGACGTCGTGCGCGAACCACACCGACTCGCAATTGTCGCCTTGATCGGGCTGTCGGTAGGTTGTGGCGTGGCGGTATCGGGCGCGCTCCGACGAATGGGTGCGGGTGCTGTCGTTGGTTGGGTTGTGGTCGTGCTGGGGGCGGGCCTGGTTTATTACGAAAGTGCGGTGGGGGTCGGACCCGACCGCTATGCGAGGCCCCGCGTCGTACCACCTCGATACCCTCTGCTGCAGCCTCCGGCACCTGACGATATCGTGGCGGCGGCGTTGGCCGAGGGCTCGGGCCCGGTTCTGGAACTTCCCGCCCTGTTGAATCGGCGCGGTGTTCTCGATCCGGTAGGGCAGGTCAATGCCATGTATCGCTCGATCTACCATCGTCGCCCGGTCCTCAACGGTTACAACGGTTATTGGCCAGCGGGATTTGCCGAGCGGCTGGCCGACGCGCAGGCTCTGCCGGACCTGGCCGCTCTGCGGCGGTTACAGGAGAGTACCGATTTGACGACGATTGTCGTGCTTCTGTTCAAGCTGAACGGTCCGCCCCGCAAGAAATGGGTCGACGCGAGCAAGGTGCCGCATGAATTTGGCATGCGCCTGGAGCAGAAACTCCCTGGCGTCCTGATCTTCTCGGTTCGGCCCGACCTCTGACCGACCTCTGACCCTTGGCCTGAACCGCTGATCTCTAGTCGACCATCGGATGCGCTGCGAAGAAGTCGTACATATCGTTGTTGGCATCGATCGGGCCCAGTCCCCCGGTTGCGCAGAATCCGGGCAGGACGATGTCCTGCGTGTCGCTCGGCCAGCAATGCTCCATCCCGACAATGGTACAGTGCTCGACCTCAGCTCCATCGGTGCACGAGAGCCAACGCTCGCAATAATCCCCGTCGCGCGCCGCGCGAACCGGCTCCGGGTCGCAGCCGTTGCGGGCAGCCCAAATCTGGGCGCTCTGGGTGGAGCCGTCGTAGCTCACCAAGGGGTCTTCGGTGCCGTTGAAGGCGAGCAGCGGCACCGGGCGGCCAGGTTCGCAGTTCGGTACCGGATACCCAAGTGCCGAGACCGGAGCGACGGCGGCAAAAAGGTCACTGGCGTTACACGCCAATCGCTCGGACATATAACCTCCGTTGGACATCCCGGTCGAATAGATGCGACGCCGGTCGACGCAGAATTGGCTGGCGATATCGTCCACGATGGCCCGGGCGAAGCCCACGTCATCTTCGCTATGCGGGGGATTGCCGAATTGACTGCAGCAACCACCGCCGTTGAACGCGTTCCCGATGCCCATGGGGAACGCCAGAATATAGCCACGTTCTTCTGCGATGGCCGTCCCGGTATAGGCCTCTTGCTGGCTGGACGTTGAGGTGAGGCCGTGCCAGTTGAGGGTGAGTGGCGTTGGTGCGGCGCTATCGTAGCCGGTCGGTAGGAAGAGGCGGTAGGAGCGGTCCAGGCCGTCGAATTCGATGTCGACGACTGTGGTCTGTCCTGTCTCGTAGTCTACCGGTGTGCAACCCTCGGCGTTGAAAGCCTGTGGTGCCGCCGGGTCCGGCGGCGCCGCAGAACTGCCCGAGCAAGCGGCCAACCCGAGCAGTATCATGCAGGCAGATGTGGCGCGCAGGAAGGCCTGCGGGAGGGGGCGAAGAGCAGCGCACGTGGGCATCAATTCTATCATCGCACCACGGTGCAAGGTTTTCGTATCGGAGGCAAGCGTTCGGCGATCCGTGCCTCGGGTGATAGCGTCAATGCCCATGAGCGAGCGTCTTTCGAATCGCAGGTTCTTTGCCCTTTGGGTGGTTCTTGCCCCGTTTCTTCTGGCTAATGGGTGCACCAATGCTGCCACCAGGACGGTCGGTGGCACGTCTGCCGCTTCCCCGGCATCCTCCGCGTCGGCTGCGGGGGAAGCGGCAGAGGCAACGGACTCCTGTGTGGTGGCTGACGGCATCACCTCGTATTGCGGTTTCACCAATCCCGAAGATCTGGTCGCGGCACCGGGCGGTCAGGAATTATTCGTGAGCGAGATGGGCAATTTCCTCAAAGGGACGCCCGGCAGTTTGGCGATTTTTGAGATCGAAGGCGCTTCGCGACGCGAATTACCGATTGACTGGAACGGCAACGGCGAGAATTGGGCCGATCGCAAATGTCCGGCACCCGATCCCGGCTTGTTCAGCCCGCACGGCATCGATCTGCGCAGCCGCGAGGACGGGCGTCGCGGTTTCTATGTCGTGAACCACGGGGGACGGGAGTCGGTGGAGTTCTTTGAGTTGGTGGGCAAACCTGGCGAATGGTCGATCTCCTGGCGTGGTTGTGTCGCGCCGGCGGGCGACCCGCTCCTCAATGACGTAGCGGCCTTGCCGGACGGAAAGATTGCCGTCACTCATATGTGGGACAAGGATACCTGGACGATCGTCACGGCGGGCAAGCTTTTACTCGGGGTCCATACGGGTTGGGTCTGGATCTGGTCCCCGGCGACCGGATTTTCGCGTCTGCCGGAGTCGGAGGCTGTGATGCCCAACGGGATTGCTTCGTCTCGCGACGGCAAGACACTGTATATCAATAATTATATGGAGAACCGTTCTGTTCGTCGCGACGCCACGACCGGTGCCTATCTCGGGGAGGTGGCGGTCGAGCAGCCGGATAATGTGACCGTGGATGATGCGGGGCGGATCTGGATTGTCGGCCATCATCATTTCATCGGTAATACGAGTTGTCTCGACGCGGAGGGGCCATGCCCGCTTGCCTATTCTGTGGTCCGCGCGGATGCCGAAACCATGGAGGGCGGGGCCGTGTTCGCGCATGAAGGCCCGCCGATGGGCTTTGCAACAGTCGCTCTGCCTGTGGGCGAGAAGCTCTATCTGGGCACCGCCAAAGGAGACCGGATGGTGTCGATCCCACTGGCCTCGGTGACCGGTCCGATCCCGGCGGCGGCCTCGTCCTCAGCCACTTCCTCAGCCTCAAGGGAGGCCGCTGACTGACCCGAACCTGATGCCGGCCTGCGCCGACCCTGACTTCTGCGGGTCCGGGCGATGGCCGTTGATGCAGGCGACCGCCGCCTGCGTTAGGAAAGACACTTCCAGCCAATCCAAAGCCCCCGTAGCTCAGGTGGATAGAGCGCCAGATTCCTAATCTGTAGGTCGCGTGTTCGAGTCACGCCGGGGGCAGTTGGATTGGTTCTGCAGTCGCGAGCTTTTCGCGGCTGTGCCTTGTGGATGTGGTTCTGTCCCATTTTCAACGTGCCGGCCGCGCAAAAACGAGAATCGGACAAACGCAGGATTGACCGATAGGGCGCCGGCTAGGAAAAGATTTCTTTCGTGTTGCGTAGTGGCCTGCGCCCGAGGCAACCTGACGACCATGGCATCAACCTTTACTCGATGCCGGAGATCGGATTGACCGAATCAATGAGCGGGGCTTCTTGGGGGAACGATCGCATTCGCATGACGAGGGTGAAATTGCTGCTTCTGTTGTTGGGCGCTGGAGCTCTCGCCATCGCAGAGGGGGTCTGGGCGTTTTCGAGTGATGCGGAGCAGCGGATTCGAGCGTCGGGAATTGTCTCGGAGGGAGTCATCGATGGGCTCCGTTCGAAGGGCTTCGTCCGGGTCATGATTGCTTTTCGGGCCCCCGGGGAAAAGCAGACGCAGGCGAGAGGAAAGATGCTCAGCCGGAATCGGTCCCTGATCGCCAGTACTGGCGAGTCCATTCTCGGTCGTCTCAAACCGGGCCAATTCGAATTACGGCACCGCTTTGAGACAATCGGTGCGTTGGCCGGGCGGGTCACGGCCAATGGAGTTCTGGAACTGGTCAATCACCCCGAGGTTCTGCGTGTGGACATCGATGCTCCGGGCCGCGGAAATTTGACCGAGGCTCTGCCCCTGACAAAGATGGACAGCCTTCGCCTGAACGACGGGCTGACAGGTGCAGGGATCAGCGTTGCGGTCCTCGACAGCGGCTACGACTCGGACCATCCCGACTTGGCTGGCGATCTCGCGGGTGAGGCCTGCTTCTGCAGCGGTGGCGGGGGTTGCTGTCCGGGCGGAGGAACGGCAGAGAGCGGAACTGGCGCGGCCGAGGATGACCACGGCCATGGCACCAATGTGACGGGGGTGATTACCTCCGGTGCCGCAGCAAACGGATTCGCGGGCACCGAGGCCCCGACAGGGGGTGCGCCGGCCGCAAAAATCATCGCCATCAAGGTTCTCGACGATAATAACTCTTTCTGCTGCGCATCGGATGTGATCGCCGGGCTTGAGTACCTGATCAACAACCATCCCGAGGTGCGCGTCGTGAATATGAGCCTGGGCACCGAGGCTCGATTCCCCGGTAATTGTGACAGCGCGACCAGCTATACCATGGGCTTTGCTGCGGCCATCGATACCCTTCGGGCGAACGGAGTGATGACTTTTGTCTCGACCGGCAACAACGGCTCGGGAGTCGATATGCAGGTCCCTGCCTGTGTCGGGAATGCCATCTCGGTTGGAGCCGTGTGGGATGCGGCGGAAGGTTCGCCCAGTGTATTGGGCTGCTCGGAGTCGGGAACGACTGCGGACCAAGTCACGTGCTTCAGCAATAGCAGCTCCACCACGGACCTCTTCGCGCCGGGGGCCTGGATGACATCTACCGGGATGGGAGGTGGTGCTTCCACCTACGCCGGGACCTCGCAGGCTGCCCCGATCGCTGCGTCTTGCGCCGCTCTGCTGATCGAAGACGATCCGTCGCGCACCCCCGAGTCGATCGAGAATGCACTCAAGAGCTCCTCGGTGCTGGTTACCGATGCAAGCAATGGGTTGTCCTTCCCTCGACTCGATTGCGAGGAAGCTCTCGTTGATCTGCAGTTGTGCGGGAATGAGTCGGTCGATGCAGGTGAGCAATGCGACGAGGGCTCGAAGAACGGCAAAGCGACGTCGTGCTGTGGGGCGGACTGTCAGTTCAAACCAAACGGGCCGGCGAGCTGCGATGGCACACTTTGTACCCGCTCTGACATCTGCACGGATGGGATATGCACCCCGGGGGCCTGTGCCAGTGGCGAAAGTTGCTCGATCTGCGGTGGCCTGTGCTCGTCTCAAGGCGCCTGCAGCTGCATCTACTGAATCCGGGAAGCGGCGCAACGGGGGTGAAGCCTTCCATGAAAAAACACTCGAGTTGTAACGCGTCGGTCAGTGCGAACCCGAAACCTATTTCGCGGGGAGGGTACTTCAGTCGAGTCGGGACTCCTCACCCGCGTCGGGTGGAGCTTCGGCGGGTTGTGTTTGATCCGATTTTTGATCTTTGGATTGCGCGTTCGAGTCACGCGGGAGCCGTCGGATTGCCGTTGTGATTACGAGCCTTTTCTCGGCCAGGTGCTGGCCGCGTCGTTCCGGGATGCACGTGTGGGTGACCTTTGGTGCCGGACTGAGGGGCATCCGGAAGGTGCACCCCTCGGCAGCCGCGAAATGACCTGTTGGGAAAACGAGGTAGCTGGGCTAGTCTTGGTCAAGGCTTCATTTCCGAGGCTGGCTGCGCAGGTTTCCTGCGATTGGAGGAATCTCTCATGCGTCCCACAACCGTTGCTCTGGCCGCCTTGGGAACGAGTGCTGCTATCGGCCTTTTCGTCGCTGGCCCTTTGCTCTACGACTCTCTTGTCGGTCTGGATTCCTCGGCCTTTCCGGGAGGTGAGAGACTCCAATCTGCCGTGATGACCGTGATGCCGGAGGCCACGAAGGCTGTTGGCGGGATGATCTCGGCCTTTGTCCTTATTTTTCTGCTTGGCGTTTTTGCCTTTTTCGGAATGCGACAGGTTCTGCGTGCTCGCGGTGCCGAGGAGGTTGGCGCCGGGGCCGCACCGGCTTCGGCAAGGCGCACGCTGCTCGCCAGCATGGCGACGGGTGCGGGAGCCATTGTTGCCGGCGGTGGTACAATGGTCGGGCGCACCTTTTTGGGCTGGGGGACCGGCGGGCCGGGCTGGCAACGGCCTGTGGGCGAGGTCTTTGGTGGTGACGTTGTGAAAACGCATCCCACCCTCGAAGCGCCGTGGCGAGGTAGTCGCGTGCAGTCGTACGGCCGATTGGGTCGGACGGACTGGCCGGTGTCAGATATCGTCCTTGGAGCCGGCCAGATCCGGGGAGACAAGGGCACGGAGGTCGTCAAGCTCGCTCTCGACCGAGGGGTGAACTACATCGACACCGCACCGGACTATTCCGCTGCAGGCTCCGAGGAGGCGGTCGGTCTTGCGATTCAGGATCGCCCCCGCGAGGAACTTTTTCTAGCGACCAAATTCTGTACGCCGATCGGGCATCTGCCCGCAGGGACATCGGTCTCGGAGTACAAGGAGGTCATCTATGCGAGCCTTGGTCGGCTCGGGACAGACTATGTCGACCTGATTCATGTGCACTCCTGCGATGACGTCGACCGGTTGATGGACCCCAATATGCACCAGGCGTTTGCCGAGTTGCGAGAAGAGGGCAAGGCGCGATTTCTCGGCTTTTCCTCCCACACGCCAAAGCTGACCGAGGTCGCTGATGCGGCGATCGACTCGGGTAAATTTGATGTGATGATGGTCGCCTACCATCACGGCATCTGGCCGGAACTGAATCGCTTGATCGCCAAGGCGCGCCGGGAACAGGATATGGGTGTCGTTGCCATGAAGACCCTCAAGGGGGCCAAGCACCATGGGCTCGAGGGCTTCCAGGACGATGCGAGTTCCTATGCCCAGTCGGCACTGAAATGGGTGAATTCGAATCCGGATGTTTCCTGCTCGATCATTTCGTTTTTCGAGCTGCAGCATCTCGACGAGTACCTCTACGCATCGGGTGGTCGTCCGGAGGGCACCGATATGGCGCGACTCGCACGCTACGACCAGCAGATCCGCGGCACCTATTGTGGTCCTCATTGCGGTGATTGCCTCGATTCCTGTCCGAATGATGTCGCTATCCCCGATGTTCTGCGGCATCGCATGTACTTCGAGGACTACCGCGCCGAGCGATCGGGGATCGAGGCCTACGCGAAGCTGTCTCATGACGCATCCGCCTGTGCGAGTTGTCCCGCTCCCTGTGCCGGATCTTGCCCGGTAGGGATCCCGATTCAGGAACGGCTGGTCGGGGCGCATCGTCTCCTCTCGGTCGCCTAGGCGAAGCATCTCGAGCAGAAGTACGGTCCAACTCATCGGGGACGCGTCCTGGCTCTCCGCGAGGAAAGGTCATCGATAGTTGCGGCTGCAGGTAGGGTTTCTGCCGCTCGGCAGGGCGGACGGATTCAGCCGCTTGGGGCCGCGACCTGACGCTGGGCCACGACCATGTCACGAATCGCCTCGATGACGATTTCGGGCTGCTCTATCTGGATCAGGTGACCGCTCTGCTTGGCGACTCGCCGCTCTCCCCGCGTGGAGAGTCGGGCCAGTTCTTCCTGCAATTCATCCCAGGCGGCTCGCTGCGCTCGGGCTGACTCAAGGGAGACACCCAATTCTTCGACCGCGTAGGGCTCGACCCCCTGAGAGAGGACAATCAAGGGCAGATCTCCAAGCGAGCGGGGCGCACGGGGCTGCGCCAGTGTTTCGTCGAAGCTCACCATCTCGTAGTAGAGCGCTCCGCATGCGTGCGATTGATTGGCATTGGACTTGATCGCACCTTCGGCTGACGGAGGGATGTCCACCTGCCAGAACATCTCGATGGACTCGTCCACAATCCCGAGCGCACGAATCAGACCCAGTGGCTGCAAGTAGCTGCAGATGGCGAGCGGCTGTGCCAAATCCAGCAGGCTCCCATCCTCGCTCGGAAGCCTGAGCCCTTGTTCCTCGTGTGAGGAATCCACCAGCACCATCCCGACCACGCCTTCGGGGTAGGCGTCAAAATACTCTCGTGCGTAGACGCCTCCGGCGGACATCCCCACGAGGATCCACGGGCCGTCGACTTCGGCCACTTCGATCAGTCGGTGTAGTCGCTGCGCCACCTCCACCGGGCCGGCCGTTCCGTCAATGGGTTCACTCCAGTCGATCCCGGGGCGGTCGTAGGCGCATACGCGCGTGAAGGAGGCGATTTCGTCCTGTACCAGCGCCCAGCTGGTGGAGCCTGTGGTAAGCCCTGCCTCCAACAGCACGACAGGATGCCCCGACCCTCGGCAGTCCAGGTGAAGATCCAACCCGTCGACCATTACCATTTCGCCCGGTACCGGGTAGGCCGTTCGGTCAGCCGCGCTCCGGACCCCTTGGTATACCGCACCGCTCAAGACCAACAGAGCAAGCAGGACCGCGCCGTATTTCAGAACCTTTTTCAATCGGCCACACTCCGTTCCGACTTCGCTCTCTGCTCCGTAACCCGCACCGGTCGGGCGTCGGATCGAGGCTCAAACCCAACTTACGACGTCGGCCGGGTTGGGACGCTTGACGGAACCGAATTTGCCGGTCGGCCAACCTACCGGAATGATCGCGGCCAGCGTGCTTGTGGACGGCATGCCCAGGATTTTCTCGAACTCTCCCGGCACGAAAAAATGCTGGGTGGTGAGTACGGCACCGAGCCCAAGGGCGCGGGCTGCGAGCAGGATGTTCTGCACCGCCGGAAAGGCGGTGGCGCCGTCGGCGATCCCGGCCGTCCGTCCGCCGCTTGTCGCCAGCCGCAGCGCGCCTCCCAATCCGAGATGGCGCACAGCGCTCGTTAACGTGGACGGTGATGCGAGGGCTTTGGCCATGGCTTCGTCGCGCGCGACGCAGACGCAGATGAATGCGGGAATCTCGACGAAGTGGTCGAGTTGCCAGGTAGCCGCCTTGGTAATCCGATCACGGGCGGCCACGTCCTCGCCAGGCCGAGGATCTGCGACGGCGAAGGTGTCCATGTAGAAGCCCCACGTCTGCTTCCAGAGCGCGTGCATTTTCTCCTTGGTGGCCGTCTCGCGGACGATGATGAATTTCCAGTTTTGCGCATTGCTGCCGCTGGGGCCGTGAAGGCCCGCGTCGACCAGCTGCAGCAGGGTCTCTTCGGGGACCGGGTCGGGTTTGAGTCGCCGCATGGCGCGGCAGCTGTACATGATCTCGAAGAGCTTCTCGTCGCTGGTAGGCATCGTCATGGCAGCCACTCCTAACAGGTGTGGCCGAGGCTGAATAGCGGGGGGAGGCGCACGGGGCGCCTGCCTCAGCGCGCATTCACGAAGGATCTGCCGAGGAGTGCGCGAATATCCCGGACTGTCGACGGGACCGGATTGGTCGCTCGCGCCGAATCGGTGATAGCTTTTTCCGCGATGGCGTCGAGCGCCTCTTCGGGAACCTGAAGGTCCGCGAGACCACGGGGAATTTTCAGCTCGTCCAACAGCCCAACGATACCGGCATACATCGAGTCAAAATCCTCTGTCCCCAAGCCCATGGCGTCGCTGATCAGAGGGGCTTTTTCCTCCAATGCCGCCCTGTTGAAGAGCAGGACCGGAGGCAGCAGCACGGCGTTGGTCAAGCCATGATGGGTATCACAGACCGCGCCAACCATATGACTCATGGCATGGACCAGCCCCAAGCCCTTGAGAAACGAGATCCCTGCAAGGCACGAACCGACCAGCATCGCGCCGCGGGCCTCGAGGTCGTCGCCATGCGCCACGGCCTTTTCCAGCGAACCAGTGATGAGCCGAATGGATTCAAGCGCCAGCCCATCGCAGAGAGGGTTCAGGTCAGGCACCGAGAGTGCTTCGATCGCGTGAACGAGAGCATCACAACCAGTCCAGGCGGTAAGGTCGGGCGGTAATTTGACGGTGAGTTCCGGATCGAGGATGGCCAGAAGAGGCTTCTGGTGGCGATGCCAAACACAACGTTTCGTGCCGACCGCGGTATCGGTGAGCATCGCCGTACTTTCGGTCTCCGCACCGGTACCAGCGGTTGTCGGGACGCACACAAGCGGTGCGAATGCCTCGAAACTCAGGTCCGGAGCCTCCGACTGGTCGTAATCAAATGCCCATAGATCCGTATTGCTCCGGCTGACGAGGCTGATTGCCTTTCCCGCATCCATGCCACTGCCACCGCCGATGGCAATGATCCCGTCATGCCGACCTTTGTTGAACGCGGCTTTCCCCAGCGCGATGTTCCGGTCGGTAGGGTTTGGCGAGACATCACTGAATACCGAACTTTGCACGCCTGCGGAATGACAGGCTCTGCTGACCAATTCGATAAACGGCAAATCGCGACTGCCGCGGTCGGTCACAATCAACGGATTCGCAAGACGATGCTCCTTGCAGGCGACCCCGATCTCGGAGAGCCGGCCCGGGCCGTATCGAATCGGTACGGGGAAGCTCCAGTCTGCGTTGCTGAGAAAGTTTGGCATCGAGTTTTTCAATCCGTATTGCTGCTGGAAAATCAGCTTACGGTGGGGGGACCGCTTGGCCGGCGGTATGCAGTCGAATACTTGGCGCATCCCGCATGTGCAACGGGTATATGGTTCGGGCCGCGGTCCGAACTGCGGCGAGCCCGGTCGGGGCGCCTGAGTTCTCTTGCTACAAAACGGGAGTTCAGGTTTGCTCCGCACCAGAGGCCTCATACTGCTCAATCGAACCAGAGGAATTGATCATGAAAAATTTGCACGGAAAAGTGATTGCCATCACCGGTGCCGGGTCTGGGATCGGTCGGTGTCTGGCGATTCAATTGGCCGATCAGGGAAGCCATCTCTCGCTCTCGGATGTCGACCAGGCAGGTCTGCGCACGACTGAGGATCTCGTATCAAAGGAGGTCAAGGTCACCACGCATTTGGTCGACGTGGCCGATCGCGATCAGGTCTACGCCTGGGCAGAAGAGACAATCAAGGTTCACGGGCATGTGGACGGCATCATCAACAACGCGGGCGTCGCCTCCATCGCGACCGTGGAAGAGATCTCCTACGAAGATTTTGATTGGGTGTTTCGAATCGTTTTCTACGGAGTCCTCTACGGCACCAAAGCATTCTTGCCGCATCTGAAAAAACGACCCGATGCTCACATCGTGAATATTTCCAGCGTCAACGGCTTTGTATCGACCCCGATGAACGGCCCCTATGCGTGTGCGAAGCACGCGGTGAAAGCCTTGAATCAAACTCTTCAACAAGAATTGAATGGAACCTCGGTTCATATCACCTCTGTGCATCCCGGCGGCGTCAAGACGGATATCGCTCGCAATGCCCGAAGCTACGAGTCCGACGACCTCCATGAAGAGAAAATCACACGTTTTGATCAGATCGCAGGTACTTCCGCCGAAAAGGCGGCGAGCATCATTATCCGAGGGATGTTGAAGAACCGAAAGCGCCAATTGGTCGGCTTCGATGCCGTCGTGATCGATATCTTGTCGCGGCTCTTCCCGCAGAGGTTTTCAGATGCACTCGGCGTTTTTTATCAAAGAGCGACCGGCCGGGCCTTGGAGAAAACCTTGACGTGAAGCGGCGTCCCGGATCATGGTCTCCGGTACCCTCGGCACAACCGGTATGGCCGGTATGGCCGGTATGTCGCAAGGGTATGTGAGTCCTCCGCGGCTTCCGATTTGGTTTAGCGGAGAATAGTTCCAGATTTTCCGGTTTGACCGAAGGAGACTTCTTGAGGCAAAAGGGCGTTCATGTCCTCTGTCTTTTTTCGTTCTCTCGTTTCTTCTTGTTCGGTTTTGGCGACCGCGATGGTCTTGAGTGCTTGCGGCGATTCGGGTTCTTCGCCCGGAGGCCAAAATCAGGGGTTGGAAGGAGCCCTTGCGGATTTGAGGGTTTCTCGAGATCAGCTGCTCGATGTTCTGGAGGACACAGTGGAGCTTGCCGAGGAGGAATCCGCAGCAAGGATAGCGTCCGGTGATGATGGCCTGGCTCGCCCGATGAGTGTTCTGCCGGTCGTAGCGGCCCCGCCGCAGCCGGCGGCATGGCCCGCCGGCATCCCGCTGACGCCAACGATCCCCAATGTGGAGTATCCAGCGGACTGTACGGATGGAGATTCCTCCACGCCCTGCGAGCAGGATTCGAATCTCGAGCTCGCGATGGAGAGGAAATTCTGGGCAATCGTGCAAAATACTGCGGTTGAAGAAATGAAATCGTGGGCGCAGGATTCGGTTGCCTACGCAACGGCCAGCGAGAGCACCTACCGGGCACGGATCTTCAAGCTCGCGGCTTTTGGCAATACCATGGTCTATACCGCATACGCTCCGGGCGACCCCGCGGGAATCCGCTATATCGTGAGTGGTGCAAGCGACATCGTGCGCTCAATTCGTCTGAACGTCTACAACCCCAATGCGCTTGCCATGGGGCTCTATTACCTCTCGCTTGCCGAGTTTCTGCTGGAGTCGCGGGTCGAATCGTCGCGACTCGACGGGGAGGGTGTACTCGATAAAATGCTCAAGGTCGCGTTGCTCTTCGGTCGACCCTCGCCGAAATATAATGTCGGTTACGGTTCGGAACTGCGCTATGTGGGGCTGTCGGGGCATACCAGCCTTCTGAACTCGCCGGAGGATCCGATCCAGTTCGGGATCGACGGGTTCAACGACGGTGAGAACTGGAGCGTCGTGCGCACAACATCGCTAGCTCCCTTCAAGCAGGTCGGTGCCGAGATCAACCTCGCGGAGGCGTACGCGGCACTCGACCAGCGGGAAGCCTCCGAGGCGCGCTACGGGCGGATCGAACAATGGCTGGTCGGAAAGAATGCTCCGGCGGGCTACGATGGGTGGATCGATGCAACGCGTGTAGAATTGCTCGGGACAGATGGCCTGATCGAAATATGGCAGACGCCGCGCGGCCTGCTGGGTTCGCAAATACGTCAGCCCTACGGTCCCTTTGAGCAGACCCAGATCTGTCGGATGTGCCATCTTGGCGCTGTCGTTCCGGATGATTACTACTCATGGCGCACGGGCCAATAAGGAGAGGCGCAACCGGCCTCCAGCTTGAGTTTGGTAGATTCTTTTGAGCGAGAGCTTGCCTCCGACCCACTTCTTGCGATTGGATCAAGCATGAGATGGGTTTTACCGACGATGGTTTTCGCGGCGCTTCTCGGCGCTGCATGTGGTGGGTCCGGCACCGAGACCGGAAACGTTGGAGATACGCCGTCGGGTCCAACGCCTGACGCATCGCCGGTACCGGAGCCAACGCCCGATCCGATGCCGGAGCCGACTCCTGATCTCGAGGCTGCGCGACTGACACATTTCCTGGGAGAGCTGGTTCTCGGCCCGGGGGAAGAAATAGCGTCCCAATGTGTTGCGTGGACGCTTGGCAACGAATCGGCACTCTACGTGCAGTCTGTGACTCTCAGCAACCCGGGTGCTTCGCACCATTCAAATTGGTTTGTGGTTCCCGACGACCTCTACGCCGGGCCCGACGGTTATTTTGATTGTGGAGATCGAGAGTTCAGCGAGATCGGCGCGGCTGTCGCTGGCACGGTAATCTTTGCGCAATCGACGCAATCACTTTTCGAGGTCCAGGGTTTTCGGCCCGGTGCGGTCGTGAAGATTCCCCCTCGCCACAAGGTGGTTGCCGGCGTGCATTTCCTGAACCTCTCTGCGCGAGAGCTGCGCACGGGCCTGCAAATGTCGCTCGAACTGATTCATCCTCGCGACGTCGAGGCGATTCTCTCGCCTTTTCGCTTCAGCTATTACGCTCTCGATATTCCACCGGAGAGCGAACAGCGCTATGCCATTGAATGCGATATGGCGAGCGCTTTTGCAGGGGCGGCGGATCGGCCCTTCGATATGAAGCTGCACTGGGTCTTGCCGCACACGCATGAGCTTGGAAATCATTTTCGAGTCGAAGTTGTCGGTGGTGAGAACGACGGTCGTGTCCTGCATGAGTTGAATACGTTCAACGGTGATGCGAATGGACTGGCGCTCGAGCCGCCTCTTGATCTCGGCGATGCGACTGGTTTGCGCGTGGTCTGCGGCTTTCGCAACCCCAGAGACGAGAGCATTGGATGGGGCATCGGTGACCAGGAGATGTGCGTTATGCTGGGGCTTGCCGAGACGGAAATCATGATGGATCTGCAAGTCAGTGAAACGACAGATAGCGCGGGCGAAGACCGCGGTGTTCCTTTGGGTACGGGGCCGTGCTCGATTCTGGCAGTTCCGCGTAATCCGGCTCAGGGTCCGCCCACAGCAGACGAGATCAATGCCGACCTTTACGTTCCCGAAGTGGCACCGGAAGATATCGACCTGCCGGCAAGGCCCGTATGTGTAGACACCCCGAACGATGCATCGGCAGAGGCTCCGCCCACCTTCTCGAGTATCAGAGAGACGATCTTTGCCCCATCTTGTAACTACTCGGCGTGCCATGGCAGCGTGACTCCAGCCGCTGGGCTTGACCTTGAGACTGGAGATCTGGCCGCGCTGGTCGGTGCCCCGGTCGTGACGGCTCGAACCGAGATGCCGCTGATTGCCCCCGGCGATCCCGACGGGAGTTGGCTCTATCGGTTGATTTCGCGTTGTGAGCCCCTCGATGATGAAGGGACCGAATTTGCGCATATGCCGGGGAACGCACCGACCCTGCTTGAGCCGGTTCTGGTCGCGAAGGTGCGAGAATGGATTCTCGCCGGAGCAGAGGATGATTGAGGGCTGAATGTCGGTCCGGGGTTCGATTTGACCAAGGCATCCGCTTTGGCGAAAAAGAAAACCGGGGGCCATGATGCGGCCTGCCCAGAACTCAAGGAGCCCTCTCTTGCCCAAATTTGATATCAAGACCGATCGGCGCATGGATCCACGTATCAGGACCATGCTTGCTCTATTTCCAGACCCCGAGATGCGGGACGTCGATAGTCGAGAAGCGTTGCTGGCGGACCAGGCGACTCCTGAATCTCAGGAGGCTCGCAAGGCTTTCGAGACCTTCGCGGCGATGTGCGATACCGAGGAGATTTCGCCCTCGTCGGGGCTCCGGATCGAAACGCTCGAATTCACCTCGCAACCGGATGGGAATCAGATCAAGATCCAGTTCATCCGGCCCGACGATGACGCGGTTGTTCCCTGCGTCTACTATATCCATGGGGGAGGCATGATGATGATGTCTTGCTTTGACGGGAACTATCGGGCTTGGGGCCGGATGATGGCCCAGCAAAGAGTGGCGGTGGCCATGGTCGACTTTCGCAACTCGGTGTTGCCTTCGTCGGCTCCGGAAGTCGCACCCTTCCCGGCGGGCTTGAACGACTGTGTCTCGGGTCTTTCCTGGGTAGCCGAGGAACACCAAAGTCTCGGTATCGATCCAGCGCGGATCATAGTGGCCGGAGAGAGCGGTGGTGGGAATTTAACTCTGGCGACAGGGATGCGACTGCTTGAGGACGGCAATACGGCTTTGATCGCCGGACTATACGCGCTCTGTCCTTATATCGCCGGGATATGGCCGCTGCCGGAGAATCCATCGTCAACCGAGAACAACGGCATCCTGTTGGACCTTCATAATAATCAGGGGGCGATGTCGTATGGAATCGAAGAACTCGAGAAGAGGAACCCGCTGGCGTGGCCCGGTTTCGCGAAGGCCGAAGATCTCAAAGGTCTGCCGCCAACTGTGATCAGCGTGAACGAATGTGACCCGCTGCGCGACGAGGGTATCGCATTCTATCGACTTCTTCTCGAAGCCGGCGTGCCCGCCCAATGTCGCCAATTGATGGGTACCGCTCACGGGTCTGACACGATGCCTATTCTTTGCCCCGAAATCAGCCGTGAAACGGCACGCAGCATCGCTGACTTCTGTCGAGGTGCCTGACGCAGGCTCGCTTGCACGGGAATCGTGGACGTTCCATCCAGGCCGATGCGGACCGCAGTGCAGGTTCATCAAGGTTTCGAAATGACTCTTGTCGAGATGGCCCTTTGACGTGTGGCTGATCGCCGGGTCGCCGCTCGATCGCGACAGGCGAGGTTGCAGAAGGCGCAAAGCGAGCTTTAATAAGGTCGATGTCGGATAAACGTATTGTCGCGATTACCGGGGCCACCGGATTTGTTGGGCGCCACGTGGTCGAGCGCTTGCTGAGCGAGCCCGACATCGAGCTTCGCTGCTTGAGTCGGTCGGCGCGGGATGCGGCCGAGGGCGGAGAAGCCGATGGACGAGTCCGCTATGTCGAGGGCGACGTCGTCACATCCGCCGGCCTTGAGCAATTGCTCGACGGTGTCTGGGGTGTCATCAACCTTGCCGGAAACCGCGACTTTTGGAGCCCGAGCCGTGTGGCGTATTACGACCTCAACCAGCGAGGTGCCGAGAATGTCTTTCGTGCAGCTGTGCGGGCCGGGGTGGGAAAGGCAGTACAAGTCAGCACGCCGCTAGCCTTCGGCGTGCCCGCAAGGATTCCTTTTGACGAGGACGAACCAGCGGGTCCTCATCCGAGTGACTATGCCCGCAGTAAGCACCTTGGTGATCGAGCGGCTTGGGATCTCTACCGCGAGCAGCAACTTCCGCTTACAGTCGTCCACCTCGCGGCTGTGATCGGCGCGGGTGACCCTCGACCTACAATGGAGGTCGGGCGCGCCGTGACGGGGAATCTGCCTGCACTGGTCGGGGCCGATACTGTTTATACCTACGTTCATGTTCGGGATGCGGCCGAAGCAATCGTGCGGGCCCTGTTTTCGGATGAATCGACGGGGCGTGCTTACCTGGTGGGCACGGAGCGGGCAACGACGCGTGAGTATTTCGAAATCATCGGGCGACTTGCCGGGGTTTCGGCACCATCGCTCAACCTCCCCGAAGCTCTTCTGCTTCCGGTAGCGTATGCCCTCGAATGGCTTGCATCGATCACCGGTCAACGTCCTGCGCTCCCGGTGGACATCCTCAAGACTACCCAGGCGGGCTCGCTGCTTTTTGATGGCAGCCGAGCTGTGCGCGAACTCGGCATGGAATATCGACCTCTTGAGCAGGCATTGCGGGAGTCCGTTGCGGAGATTCAGGCCACAACCGGGGTTGCATAGCGACTGCGAGCGGGCTGCAGTGCCAGCTTGACGGGCAGGCATTTGATGCCGCGGCAACGGCAGCTTCATGGATCTCACGCTATCGACCGAAATCTGTCCGGCTTCATCCCGCGGGGTGTGAAATACTGTTCGCTCTCGTTCCGCAATCAGCCTTCTCACTTTTGGCGGATCTTCCGACGACTTCGTTTTATGATTCTGCGTCTGCTGCGGAGAGTTGAAGTTTTCATGTCGGGGCGCGCGGCTGGACCCTCGAGGGGGCGGCTCGGCGAGACTCTTCGTAGAGTATTCCGAAGTCGGTCCATCGCATGCGCTGAGTTTCCGTGAATTTTTTGTGCGCACCGATACGCAAAGTTTCTCCTGTCAGGACGTCTCTCCGCAGAGCTTGATGCCCAGGGGTTTTCGGCCTGCCTGCCCAACGCCCACTTCAAATGACCTCGCATCTCGATTGCGCGTTGCGTAGGGGATTCCGGCATCTTTTCTTAAGCGCGAAAATCGGCTCGAATGGTGTTTCCGCTGTACCGATTCCAGCGCTGCTTCCCCATGTTCTCAGCGGACACGGAACAACCAACGATAAGGGGATTTGATATGTGGCAAGAAAAACACGGAAGCTCTTTCTCTCGTTATGGAATGATCGCTCTGTGCTTTGCATTTGGCTCAGCCTGCAAAACACAACGACCGTGTCATGTGGAGTACGAAGTGACTCAGGCATGGACCGGCGGCTTCATTGCAAACGTGGAGATTTACAACGAAGGTGAGCGCGACCTCGATCTCGAAAACGGATGGCACTTCGCATTCGAAGTTCCGGAACGACAGGAGATTGTGGAGTTATGGGACGGCATCATTCAGGAAGACGCATCGGGATTTCGCGTCAAGAATGTCGGATGGAACCGAGTGATACCTGCCGGAGATTCCGTCAGCTTCGGATTCTACGCCGATTACGAAGGCGATCCGCCGCTGGACCCGGCGGCCTTTAGATTGAACGGCAGAGCATGCTCGGCCAATACCGCTCCGGGGCCGGACTCTGACGCGCTCCCGCCCGGCGAGCCGTCCAGCACACCTCCTCCGGCGCCGACAGTAGAGCCGACACCATCACCGGCCTCTCCGACACCGACACCCTGGTCGCCAACGCCGTCGCCGACGAATTCGCCGCCAGCTGACCCTGCGGAGCCGGACGGTCACGATGGCCACGATGACGGCGGACATGACCATATGCCTCCGCCGGCCAGCACCGGTGACTACGTGGATATAACCACCTGGGGCACTTTCCACGGCTCGAACCACAACTCCGAACATGATGAGTTGGTGGGCGGTCGCACGGCGATCACGACCGAAGCGGTTGAGGCCTACAATCACCTGCGAGCCTTCTTCGGTCTTCCCGCCGCAGCAATCGAGGATGTCGGCACGTGGGCGTTCGCGGAATCTCTGACCAATAACAGTCAGGCCTGGGGCAATGATCTGCTCGGTGTGGGACTCTGGTACGCAATGCAGGGTGCCAAGGTTGGATGGATTGCGGACGAGCGGTACGATCCGCAAATCCTTGCGGATATCCAACGCACGGCGCGCACCGTTGCCAACCAGGAAGCGATGAGAGCTCAAGTGATGGAGATGGTCGAGTCCTATGGTCACGCGGGCTACGCGGCGTACCTGGAGGAGTACGAGATCGTGGATACCTTCATCCATACGCTGAAGATGGAGCCGCATTATGGAGGATGGATGCATGGGCGGACCCATGGCTTCCGATCATTGGAAGGGGTGGCGATCAATCACGACGTGAACCACCTGACGGTGCTCGGTTGGGATCAGATGGAGCCGTTCATGAACGACACCTTTGATTGGCCACAGTGGCCGGCGCTGGATGTCTCGGACTCCGGAGTGATCGAGTATTTCCAGAGTATGGTTTCTCTTGGGGATCCTGTCGGGTTCAATCTGGAATCTTCCTCCACGCCCCTGGCACCCTAGCCTCTGCCGGAGGGCTTCAACCGCTCAAGTAGAGCATTTGGCGGGGCTGAGGGGATCCTGATCCTCTCAGCCCCGCTCCGCCTGGGGGTCGCCCGTAACCAAGGGGTTGGAGCGGTACCCACGGGATCAACTGGCCTGCAGGCCGGCACGGTGCTTCAGGTGCTCCGGGAGTTCGGGTTTCTCAGGGTGCGGGCATCGGACCCAAGGCTCCGGATCCGAAACGGTGATTGGCGATATGGACCTCGGGTGTTTCATCTGGAACACTCAGGATGTCCGGTCTTCTGAATAGACCTGAGGAGTCCCTCGATGTTTCAAGCCAACCGCCTCGATCCTGCCACAATTGTCCTGCTCTTCCTTGTATTGATCCTGAGCGCGCCTGCTCGGTCGTGGGCGACCGCACCCGACAAGGCGGCCCAGAAGTGCATTAATGGACTGGTTCGGGACGGGCAGAAGGTCAGCCATACCGTGGCCGGTGAACTCGCGAAATGTGTTTCGTCGGCGATCAAGGGCGTTGAACTGGACCCTCTGGGCTGTGCGGTGAGGGACAACAGGGGCAAGATTGCCAAGGCCACTCGGAAAACTCTCGAGACCGAGGTGGAAACTTGCCCGGTCGTGCCCACGTTCGGTGTCGCCACCGGAGATGAGATCAATCAGGCCGCGACGCGACTGGGCCGCAATCTGATTCTCGAGCTCTTCGGCTCCGATCTGGCGGGATCCTTGCGGGCCGATGAGGAGGGCAAATGTCAGCACCTCGTCCTGCGGATGGCACAGAAGCTTTCTGCTGCGACGGCCAAGCTTTTCGGTACGTGCCTCAAGAATGAGTTGAAGGCCGGTACGCTCTCCGATGTTGGCGATATCGAGTCGGAGTGCCTGCAGGCAGTGGTTGACGATCCCAGATTGAAGCTCGCCAAGTTGGAGGCAAAGGTCCGCAAAGTTCTCGACAGGAAATGCCTCGGTTTCGAGACGGAGATACTGTTCCCGGGATTGTGCAGCCGGTCGTCGGACCTCGTCAGTTGCCTGAGCGCCGGATCTCGCTGTCAGCTCTGTCTCTCTGCGAACGAGGCTCACGGCCTGCAGGCGGACTGCGAGGTTTTTGACGATGGGGCTGCGAACGATAGCTGCCCGACCTGCGGGGCGGGGGCGGCGGCGCTCGGTCAAGTGGGCAGGTGCTCTATCTTGTCCGCCTCGGTGGTCGCCGTCGACGCCAGTCTCCATGAGGGCGGGCTCGAGTCGGGTCTTTTGCGTGTCTCGCTTTCGGCGGTGCAGCCGCGTGATACCGAGATTACGTTCACGCTGGGTGGCAGCGCCGGGATCGGCGTCGACTACGAACTGCTTGCGGGCGGAACGCTCCTGACCAACCCTCTGATCATTCCTGCCGGTGTACAAAGCGTGGATATCGAGGTCGATCCCCTGAGGACTCCGGCATTGGAGGGGGAGGAGAGTATCGTCTTTTCTCTGGAGGCGGCTTCCGGTTTTGAGGTCGATGGCGATTCCGCGACGCTGAGCGTTGTGGAGTACGGCCCCTCGCTCGGTGCGGTCTACTTTGTCGATGGAAACGGTGATGACGGTAATCTTGGCGACGAGGCGTCACCCTTCGCGACGATAGGCTACGCGGTTTCCCAGCTCACGGCCGGGGACACGCTTTACATCAAGGATGGAGTCTACAGGAATACGGGCTTCGCGGAGGCGCATGGGATTGACGGGAATGTGAGCGTCAACAACGGACTGGTGGCGCGGCTGACGGCATCGGGAACCGCCGACAACTGGATCACGATCGCGGCCTATCCGGATGGAAACGATGTTCGTCCGCTGCTGCAATTCGACGGGCTTGGCGGCATTCAAATCGGCAGTGGGGCCAACTACGTTCGGATCGAAGGCCTCGAAATCCAGGGGCCAAACCAGGAAATCAAATACGAATGGGCCCACGAGCACCGTTGGTCCAAGGAGAACTTCTATACGGGCCGCGGTATCTATAGCTGGGGGCCGGTGCACCATATTGTGATCGAAAACTGTGACGTTCACCACACGCCAGCTTCGGGCATCCGATTCAACAAGGCGGACTACATCCTCGTGCAGGGAAATACCGTTTCCAACACAACATGGTGGTCGACCAGCGCGGAGAGTGCGATCGTCATTGCCACAGCGCTGAGTATCGACACCGAAGATGCGGTCAAATTCCTGTATTCGGGGAACGTCGTATACAATAATTGGAACTTCATGGAGTTCTGCAGTTCGCCTTTGGAGAGCAGCACCGCAGACGCGTATGGCAACTGCGATTATTACACTGGCGGCATTATCGACGGCCAAGGGCTCTACGTGACCCGAAACAACACCACCTACCAATACGGTCGTATGCGATTCGAGAACAATATCGCGTTTAATAACGGTTTTGGCGGGGTGGTGTACCACAAGACCGATCGGGGCGAACTGGTCAATAATCTGGTTTTTCAAAACGGTGCCTACCCGGGCACATCGAATTATACCGGCATGACGGTGAATACCGCCGACGATCTGTTGATTGCCAACAACGTCATATGGGCGCGAGACGGCAATGACTACGGACTGAAAAACAACGGCAATGCTTCCAACGTGCTCACCACCAACAACTACGTAGTGGGTTTGTCGCAGTTCGGGACGGCGCAGGACAACGAGTTCATCGCCTTCTCCCAAGCCGACGCATTGGGGGACCTTTTTGAGAATGTATTCGATATCAGCGTTGCTCGTCCCGATCCGCATGCGACCAGCGGAGAGTTCGCGCCGGCCAATATCGACGCCCTGGTGCAGACCTACGCATTGGATTTTCATCTGCTGAGGAGCGCCTCGGACTTGATCGATACGGGCAACGCCGCATCGGCCCCGTCGGCGGATTTCGATCACGTTGTGCGGCCTCAGGGTGGAGGAGTCGATCTCGGGCCTTTCGAGTTGGAACAGTGATCCATTCGAGAGGCGCGCCGGAGTTGCTTTTGAAACTGTAGATCCTCCCATTACATCCTCGCAACTGCTGTCGGGTTTGGTGGCTTGGCCCTCCTTTTCTTTCGTGAGTCGGGGCCTCGGGAGTGGCGAGGCCAAAGAGTTTTCGCCAAACTATGGCTGTGCAGGGGGGCGGCGGCTTATTGCGCTGATCGGGGTGGGGAAAATGAAAAAAAGCAACAGGATCGGGATCGTATTTGTACTGCTGGCTATCGCCGGGTGGGTCGGGTCGCTGGACGCGCAAGTCGTTCACGAGGATATCGCGGTTTACGCCACCGGTGCTGGATCGCTGGTGGGTCTGCCTGAGCCCGGCCTCAATGCCGTTTTCAAGAACGACAGCATCTGTTTTCCATCTGCTTGCCTCTACAGCACGTCCAATCCAGGGATTATCACGCCATCTTCGGGCAACGGTTCGTATTCGGAGGTTGCGCCAGGCACCGGAATCCTGATGGAAATCGTCGAGATTGATCCTGCGGTGAGCGTGAGAGTCGGGGCGATGACTCTGGACGCAGTCGGTGAGTCGGCCGACCTTGGCACGGCTTCTTCGCTCCATATCCATCCTTCCTATCAAGTGATCGTGCCCGAGGGGCAACTGGGTCTTTATCCGGTTCGATTCCGGTTTGTGGCGGACTCCGGGTACCTCGCGTCACCGGTCTACGAACTCCTTTTGAGAAACCAGCCTGTCGCGACACCGAGTCCCGAACCGACCCCGGAGCCCACACCGTCGCCCACACCGTCGCCCCAGATCGATTGTGTCGGTGACCGAACTTATGCGACCGCGGTGGCTGACGGCTGCGAGACGATCACGGGAGGCAGCCTGCGGATCGAGAACACGGAGTTGGCGAACATCGATGGCCTGACGATGCTCGGCTCTGTCAGCGCGGATCTAATCGTGGAGAACAACAGCTCTCTGACAAACCTCGAAGGACTCGCAGGGCTGACGTCGGTGGGCGGCAACGTGAGCGTCGCCAATAATCCCGTTTTGTGTCCGTCCACCGTTGAGGACCTCCTGGTGGGACTCACCGTCGGCGGTTCGCAATCAGCCGTGGGTAACGGCGGAGCTTGCGGATCTGTCTGCGACGACGGCCCTCCCGTTGGTTGCGATTTCTGTACGAGTGGTGCCGAGGCCTTCAAGCCGTTGCTCAAGGCAACGAACTTTTCGACGGGAACGGCGGTCGACAAGCTGAAATATAAAGCCAAGCTCATTTTCGAGGATGCCGTATCGATCAACCCGCAGACGCAGGGCTTCCGGTTACTGGTTCGCGATGCCGATGCGGAGGTTCTTGTCGATCTCGAGATTCCGCCGGGCCTCTACGACCCGGTTACCCGCAGCGGCTGGATTCCCACGGCTGGCGGCAAAAAGTTTCAGTATCGTACGAATACGCCTCTGGGCGGGCTGGTACCGAAGGTGATCCTGAAATGGAACCCGAGGAAGCCCGGCGAAGTGACCGCGATCGTGACAGGCAAGTCCGGCGTGTTTGCGCAGCCCGGCGTCAAGCTGCCGCTGGCGGCGACCGTATGGCTGGATCCGACAGACCCCTCGACCGGCCTTTGCGCGGTTGCCGAGTTTCCCGGGCCCAAACCGCAGGCCGACTGTCGGCTGAGCGGTAATGGGGCTGCGGTCATTTGCAGGTAGCGAGATTGAACCAGCCAACACCATCAAGCGATCGCACCTGGGCCCTGCCTTCCGGGCCTTGGGTCATGCGAATGAAATGGTCGGAGTTGCTGTTCGCGCATTGGCCGGTTGAACCGGCTTTGGTTCGCCAATACCTGCCGAAGGGGCTTGAAGTCGACACCTTTGATGGCTCTGCGTGGGTTGGTGTGGTGCCGTTTTTGATGAGCGATGTCGCACCGCGTGGGCTTCCCGCAGTTCCGGGCCTAAGTCGATTCCTGGAGCTCAACCTCCGGACCTATGTCACCAGAAACGGAAAACGTGGTGTCTGGTTCTTCTCCCTCGACGCAGCCAACAGGATCGCGGTTCGAGCGGCCCGAGCGACGTTCAATCTGCCTTATATGGATGCAAGCATGTCTCTCGAGCAAGGTAAGAAATCCGCCGTACTCCAATTTGCGTCTCATCGAACGCATCGTAACGAGCCCGCAGCTGATTTCAGTGGAGAATACGGGGCAAGGGGAGAAGCTTTTCGGGCGGAGGCTGGAACATTGGAGGAGTGGCTGACCGGACGATACTGTCTGTATAGCGCGAATCGGAGGGGTGAGCTTTTTCGGGGGGAGATCGAGCACCCGCCCTGGACACTTCGTGAGGCGGAGTGCGAGATCCGACAGAACACCATGGGTGACGCGATGGGGTTCGATTTCAGCTCTTCGCCCCATTTGCTCTGCGCGGAGCCTCTTAGGGTTCACGCATGGTGGGCCACCCGCTGCTGACCGCCGATATTGTCAACCGCGCGGATCGCGACTACTTCTCGGGCGAAATCTCCTCGAGGACCCGGCCGCTGGTTTCCGGTAACATCCACAGAACCATGATCGGTGCGGCAAGCGACCCGATCACCATCAAGGACAGGGCATTCCAATGCGACCCCATAATGCCGAACAGAATGGATTCGGTCATCAGGCTCAAGGCGCCGCCGATGGTAGCAACGATTACGCGGGTCCCCGAGGCGGTGGAACGATAGGACGTGGGAAATAATTCGTTTCCGTAGATGTTCAGAACTACTGCGGCGGCCATACCGGAAAACACCATGCCCACCCAGATGGGAACCAGCGCCCATCCGAAGAGCTGGTAGAAGGCGATCGCCAGGATCGGATTGGCGGTGAGAAAGACGGCCGCGACCTTCTTGCGCCCGTATCGGTCCGAGAGGCGACCGGCGAAGGGGCCGCCTACCACGCCGATGCAGCCGCCGAAGATCCCCATGATCGAATAATGCCAGGGAAGCCATCCGTGCTCTTCCTGCAGATATTTGGGGCCAAAAAAGCTCGCGGCATCAGCGGAGAAGTTCAGCAGCAGGAGTACCGAGCAGATACCGAGAATTCGCTTGGGGTACATCCGAATCAGATCGAGAATGGGTTTCAGGAAGTTTTCCTGCCGCCTCACGCCGGAATTTTTCTGCTGCGCCTCGAACCGAGTCGTTTCTGGTAGGCTGCGTCGCATCCAGGCGACCATCGCAAGAGGGATCAATCCGATGAGATAGAGTGCCCGCCACCCCATGGGTAAAACATCCACCAGCCCGAACAGCGCGAGTGCCAGCCCGGAGCCGCAGGCAGCAAGTGCCGTGAGCGCACCGGCTCCCCAGCCGCGTGTCTCGGGGTCGAGTTCTTCGGCGATGACTACGTAGGCGAGAATCAGTTCCCCCACAGCGAAGGTCCGGGCAAAGAATTGCAGGATAACGAAGGTTTTTGCATCCGGCGCAAAGGCGGTAGCCCCGGTCAGTACGGTGTAGCCGACGATCGTGAAAAGGAGGACCTTGCGCCGACCCACCCGGTCGGCGATCACCCCGAAAAGAAAGGCGGGCAGGGCGCCGAGTCGGACGAGCGCGCCGAGGTCGCCGAGCTGTGCTTCGGGAATCATGAGGTCGGCCTGAATTTGTTTCAGTGCCAGCGAGAAGAGGCTGAGATCGTACTGGTCAAAGAGACTCACAATCCCGAGCAGGCCGAGGACGCGCCACTGGTGAGAATTCATTCGGGGTGGTTTGCCCAGAAACGGAGCCCAGCGGTACCAGCCGGGTACTTTGTAGTCGTCCTCCTCGTTGGGGGGTGGTGAGGCTGCTTTCTGCATGGCGGTCATCGAGGCCGTCCGAGGTCCGGCAAGACCCGGAGATGGACCTTGCCTCGGCCCGGAAGTTCGGTTGAGATCGTCTAGCTGGAGGGTGGCCCGCCATCAACAGGGCGAGGAGCACGATGTCACCAAGGTTCGTTGCTCGTGGTCGACAGAAACGAGTGGCCGGCGGCCCGGGCTGAGGGCGGCGCTCTGGTATGTATGATTGAATGTGCTTGAGTCGAGGAGCAGTCTGCCAGTGAATATGGGAAGAGGGCATTGACTTTTCTGCGCCTTGACCGCGCGGATCTACCGAATCAAATTCTACAATTCTTGAAAGGATAACCATTTTGATTGAATCAAAAGTCATTGCGGGACAAACGGCTGTTGTTACCGGGGCATCGAGCGGCATCGGGCGCGCGATCGCCGAGCACCTTGGGGCCGCCGGAGCGCACGTCTTTCTGTCGGGCCGAACGTCTTCGTCGATGGAGGAATCGCAGCAGACGATCCAGGCGGCCGGCGGCAGGGCCACCGTGATCCCCGGTGATGTACGAGATGTCGCGCAGGTTCGTTCGCTGATCGACGCGTCGGTCGAAGCAACTGGTCGGCTCGATATCATGGTAAATAATGCCGGATTGTCCTACCCGGCAACGATCATCGAGGGCGATCCGGAAGAATGGCGATCCATGCTCGAGACGAACATTCTGGCTGTACTCGTCGGGTGCCAGGCCGCGGTCAAGGCAATGCGCGCTTGCGGGGCGGACGGGCAGATCGTGAATATCTCGTCCGTCGCGGCAGAACGCCGGGCGTCAGGTGTTTATGGCTCGACCAAGCATGCGGTCAACGCCATCTCTGCGACGCTGCGCGAGGAACTCGAGGAGGACACGATTCGCGTAACAAACGTCATGCCGGGCGCGATCGCCACCAACTTTGCGCGGAACTTCGACCGCGACTTCATCAATACCATGGCGAAGATGGGGGGGATGGAGATCGAACTGGAGAAAGGCGACCGGCTTCCGCCTGAGGCACTCGAGGCCCTGGCGGGCAATATGAAGCAATTGCTGGGCAGTCCAGATGACGTGGCGAGAGCGGTTCTCTTTGCCGTGACTCAGCCCATAGAAGTGAATATCGCCGATATCGTTGTTCGGCCGCCGAAATCGATGACAGTTCCTCACTGATACCCGGGTTGTGTGTTCATGGGGCGGGGTTGGCCGGGCTGCAGGAGCAGCTCAGGCCCCGACCCAGTTCGCATGAAACCCGTAAGGCACTCGAATCGGAATGCGCACCCGGGCGACCGGTCCGTCGCTGAACTTTTGTGCATCAACGACCCAGCATTCCGCGTGATTGTCGGTTTCATCATGCACGAAGCCGATCACATAGCCGTCGTCCTCGGACTGGCTGTTCACGCGCGGCGCGAAGACCATTTCCTGATGGAATTGAGTATCGCCGAACTCCACGGTTTCGATGGCGTCCGTCTTGCGGTCGTGCTTCAGCATGCCGCTGAAGAGCAGGCCGCGTGTCGGGTGGAAGCGGGATGCATAGCCGTAGCGGGTTTCACGGCCCAACATGGTTTCGTTGATGCGGGAAAACTCCATCGGGATCGAACTGACTTTTTCCTCGCTCACGGAACCCGAAGTCATATTCAGGCGATATCGTCGCATCTTGCCTAGTTGATCCTCGGTCTGTTCGGATACCAGGATGGAGGTCCTCTCGGACCTGCAGGCCTGAAGCACGATCTCGTCGCCTTCTTCCCAAGCGTTGAAGGTATGGAAGATGTAGCCAGTCTCGACATCGAACCATTTGATTTCGCTGCCCTGGCCGTATCTTGGCACCACGCCGATCCGCGCGCCGTTTTCGGGTTCCCAATCGAAGGCCTCACCGCCGTTCATCACGCGATCGAGCGAGAAGGTCACCGGCATATCGAAGATCAGGCTGTAGTGCTCGGTGATGGCCATGTCGTGGATCATGACCGGCTTGCCCGCCAGATCGATCGCGGTTTCGTGGACCAACTTGCCTTTGGGGTCGACGACTCCATATTTGACGAAGGGGGCCTGCCCGTAGGAGTAGCAGAAGAGGATCATCTCACCGGTCACGGGATCCACCTTCGGGTGTGCGCTGACCGCATGGTTCCAGCCGCCAAAGTTCTCCTCGCCCACGGTTCCGAGATCGGGAAGGCTGATCTCGTGTGGGAGGCCAGCCTCCCAGAGCGCCAGAAGTTTCTTGTTGTGATACACCATCGCCGTATTGGCCAAATTTTTCATCGGCATATCGGCGGGCGGTTCCACCTTGCCGATCGTATTGAAGCCGCCCCACAGAGCCTTTCCTTCTTCTCGTTCCCTCAGCAGTCCCCGGGTCTCAATCCAGCGGTTGCGGTAGGTCGCCTTGCCTTGGTCGAACTCCACCCCATGAAGCATCCCGTCGCCATCGAATGGATGGTAGAGGTCCGGCATCGGAGGGGTGAATTCGGGGTTCGGACCGTTTCTGAGGAAATTGCCGGCGAGGTCGGACGGGATCTGACCTTCGACTTCGGGACAGGCGAGCGTCACTTCCTCACTGACTCCTGTGAAATTCCCCTCGAGATACTCGTTCGACATGGCCTCGTGCTCCTCGCGCTGCGGTTCCGTCTGCCCGGCGTCCGGGACAGCGATAGTGGACTCCAAGCTAATTAGCTCTCTTTTCTTGACCTGACCATAGGCGTTTCGTCAAGTTCTTTGCCCATGAAGGGGCCGCGGCACGATCAATTGAAGGAATACGCGAACTCGGCGCCAAAAGTGCGGCCCGGCATCCATGGCCGCTGATAGACGCCGTAAAACGATGCCAGAGAAACGCCCGCACCCGACACTCTCTTGTCGGTCAGGTTGCGAGCCCAGAGTGCGAACTGCGCTCGATCATCGAGAAAGTCGTAGGACAGACGCAGACCAAGAGTGTTGTATGCCGGCTGATCGGCAGCGGTCAGTTCCGGACCGATCCAGTTCACGCCAGACCGATACGACCAATCGATGCGCGGCGTAAGCCATCCGCGCATGGAGCCGACCCAGGCGCCATCTACAGGCAATGAGTACTGCAGGGCCATATAGCTCTGGATCGGCATGGCGGCCGGCAAACGCTGACCGGAACGATTGACCTGTTGTCCATTGACGTTGTTGATCCCGACCGGGAAATCGGTGTAACGCGCATCGAGCAACCCGAGGCTTCCCTCGACGCGCCAGCCGCGGGCGGGCCTCCAGCTAAAGTCCAGCTCGACGCCCCGGTTGACCGAAGCCGCGGCATTCAGCGTCAAGGAAAGGAGTGTCTCCAGTTCGCCGGCCTCGTCATAAATCGGCTGAAAGGTTCGGACCTGAATGTCGTTGTACAGAGCAGCAAACACCGAAAGATTGACGGTGAGCGTGCGGTCGAACGCGACGGTCTTGAGCCCGACTTCGAAGTTGTCCAGCGTTTCGGGCGCGAAGGAAAGGAACTCGTTCGACTCGTCCGAGGGGTTGATTACCGCATTGAAGCCACCGCCCTTGAACCCCTGCGACCAGCTGACATACCCCATCAAGTGGTCGAGGGGGCTTTCATCGAGGTAGCGCTCGGGAAGAGTCATGGCCACATTGACCAAGGGCGTCCACGCTTCAAAGACCTCACTGCCCTTGCCTGTCTTGGTGATGGCCTCGACCTCACCGGTCTCGGTGAGGCGCTTGTTTTTTTGCCAGGCACCTTTTTTGTCCTGCGTGTAACGCAACCCGACCGTCAGCCCCAACCATTCGGTCACATCCAGCGTGCCTTGCGCATATAGGGCCCATGTCCAATTGCGAAATCTCGTTTCATTGAGAGTCCTCTGCGAGATCGGCGGCACAATCGTGGCAATGGTGGCATTCCCACGCTCCGCGGTCTCCCAGAACCCGAACAGGCCCGACACAAAATTGAGCCGACCGTCCAGCGCGGACGCGTTCATCTGGACTTCCTGTTGCACCTGTTCCGATTGGCCTGGCTTGCCCAGCAGAAGCCCCGGTCCTCCGCCATCGCTGGCGAGGATCAGCATGGACACGTCGGTCAGGTCGAGATCGGTGAGGGCGTGGTTGCTTTGCCCGCGCCACGAGCCGATATATTTCAGGCTCAGATCTTCCAGAAAACCCATCTGCCCGGGGCTCCAGGCCAATGTCCCCCAACTTCCCCAGTTTCGGCCACCCCGGTTCGACCTGCGGTTGGCTGAATACTCATAAGGTCGGGTCGCGCGGCAAGCGGGGTAATAGTCCGGATCGTTAAGCCCCAGTCCCTGCTCCTCGACGATCACGCACTCGCCGACGCCCTGGACCGCGCGATTCTCGAGCCAGGACCCCGATACGTCAAGGATCAACTCGGGCAGGATCTCCAGCTGCAAAGATCCGAGAAAGCTCAGGTTGGCCACGGAAGACGTGTAACGGGCCGCCGCTCCGGTGGTTGGATTCGGATAGCGTGTGGTGTCGAAGCCATCATGATTCTCCGAAGCAAATGCGATGCGGGTTGCGAGCCGGTCCTCGAACCAACCGATATCGATCGGAATGTTCAACATGACCCGGCTCTCCACCCGGTTTCGATTACCGACATTCAGCCATGCGGAGGCGTCGAGAGTATCGCTCGGTTTCGCGGTCGTCACGTTGATGGCGCCGCCGACGGTGTTTTTACCGAACAGGGTGCCCTGCGGTCCTCGAAGGACTTCGATCGACGTAATATCGACGACGTCAAAGACCAACACCTGGGATCGGGGGAGATAGATCCCGTCGATGTAGAGACCAACGCCGGCGTCAAAGGCGGCACCGGTCTGTGCCTGCCCGACGCCTCGGATATAGATCCGCCCATTCGAGTTGTCCCCGATAAATTCCAGGTTGGGGACCAGGTCCTCGATCTCACTGAAGCGGCTCACATTGGCCTCGCGCAGCAGGTTTTCGCTGAGCGCTGTAATCGAGACGGGCGTATCCTCAAGCAGCTCGGCCCGCTTACGGGCTGTGACGACGATTTCCTCGATTCGGATCCGCTCGCCCGCGGAAAGGTCGGGGGCACCTTCCTCGACCTGCGCCGCTGCTGCATCAACCTCGTCCATCACTCCGCCGGCGTCTGTCGGTTGCTCGATGGCCTCCACATAGGAGGACGCCGCGCCTGGCTCTTGTGCGGCCACCGGGGGCGCGAAAAACGTTGCCAGAATGGCCAAGAGCATCGCTCTCGCGATGCGGCTATTTTTATCGAGCATTGGCACGATTTAGCGTTTTTCCGGATCCTTTCCAAACATCCGTCGCGCATTCTCCACGGCCGGCGGGCAAGACTTTCAACGAGAGCGGTGATCTGGTCTGTCGCTTGACGGATGGACAACCGCTGTCCTCAACTTGGGGCAAGATGTCGGTGATGAAAGTGAGATCACGAGGCCCACGAAAAAAATCTGTCTCTCGAGGAACGAACACACGGACGCGCCTCTGGCTTGCAAGCCTGCTGGTTGCGGTAGTTGGCACCGCATTCATCGTGAGCGGCTGCGGGTGTCGAGACTACACGGATTGCGAACTGCAGGATGATGGCGACTACGAATGCTATCCCCCAACTTGCGAGGATGCCGAGGAGTCGGCACCGTAGCTCCAGCCACGGGGGGGCCGCCCGGCAACCGCCGTCCGGGGTAGGGTTTGCGGCATTGAACCTCGGGGCGGCAGCGGGGGCCGCTCTGCCGCGCGTCTGAGTAGAATCGAGTTGACTCCCGCTGTTGTTCTGTTGCTCTGGCGGAGGGGCAACTTCGGGGCTATCGATCAAGCCTGAGGCGCACAGATCAGCATGGATATGCGTCCTACCGGTGCGCTCGGACGATCTTGGGGTGGGGCGGGCGTTGGCGGATTGAAGGAATGCAAAACCAGGGAGAACTCAGACTGGGATTCTCGAACGAAATTAAGACGGATGACGAACTTCCAGCGGTAGGAGATCTGGCGTTCCGATCCCTCGAGCCCAGCTATGCGCTCATGCGCCAGCGTGTGATTTGTTCCGTTGTTGCGCTCTTTGCCCTGATGGCGGTTCTTGCTGTTCTGTTTCAAAGGCAGCTGCCATTCGCACTTTGGGGTCCGGTCTCCGTTGCCTTTTCGGTCCTGACCATGGCGGGGCTATTGATGGCGGTGTACCGGCGCCTGGCCGATCCAAGGAAAGCCTACGCGCTTCGTGACCACGATTTGAGTTTTCGGTCCGGCGTGTGGTTCGTCAGTGTTGTCACGCAGCCGATCGCCCGAATTCAGCATGTCGAGCTCACGCAAGGCCCTTTGGAGCGAAGGTATGATCTGGCCAACGTGCTTGCCTTCAGTGCAGGAGGTCAACAGCACACATTTGCAATCCCCGGACTGAAGCGAAGCGAGGCCGAACGCCTGAGGCAGTTCATCCTTCAGCACCGGGACGCGCGCGATGACGAGTCCTGAAACGACCGGTACTGGACCGCCCGAAGGCGCCTGGCAACGGATCTCCCCGCTCGCTGTGGTCTTCTTCATGCTTCGCGGGTTGCGTGCGCTCGGGAGCCAGTTTGTCTACCTCATTCCCCCACTTTTTGTCGCTCGCAATCAGATCGGGGAGCGACTCGGGGCTTTCTTGTGGCTTGTCGCTCTTCTTCCTGTCTTGGGCACCTTCTGGTGCGGGCTGGTTTGGTTGCGCTACCGCTACAGAGTCGGCCCCGACCGCATCGAGATCAGGTCGGGCGTTCTGTTCCGCAAGCAAACGCACGTCCCTTTTGATCGGATTCAGAACATCCATATCGAACAGCCGTTATATTTTCGGCTTTTCGGCTACTGCAGCCTCCGGCTGGATACCGCCGGATCGAGTCAGGGCGAAGCACATCTCGTCGCCATTCGCCTCGACCGCGCGAGAGAGCTCCGAGCCAACTTGTTGGCGACAAAAAAACCCATTCGGGCGCCCGAGGAAGATCTCGATGAGGAGCGGGAAGTGGTCCTGAACCGTCGTTCGTTGGGAGATCTGACGGTTCATGGGCTGACAAATAACCGGATCTGGTTATTTGTCGGGGTGCTGGTGCCTTTTTTGCAGCGCATCGGGGATGCGATCCCTTCCTATCTCAAAGAGAGCGGGGTGGATTTTCAGCTCCCGACGTCGGCTATGGATCAAAGCAGGGTTGCGTTGGCCCTGACGGCTGTCGGTTTTGCCGTGCTAGTCATTTCGGGCCTGTTGTTGTTTTCCATCATGGGCTCGATTCTGACCTATTACGGCTACACTCTCTCTCGTGCAGGTGGCCGTTATTGCTGCCGGGCCGGGCTTTTGACGAAAAAAGAGTTTGGGATGCCGACGCGACGTTTGCAGAGCATTCACTACCGGCAGAGCTGGCTTGATCTGGTGCTGGGCCGGGTGAACCTTTTGCTCAAGCAGAACAGTTCCGGGCTGCCGGAGCCGCCGGGCGTAGAGAAGTCTGACCAACTGCTCGTGCCTTCGGTGACCCCGGATGAGGCATGGGATCTGATAGCGGACGCGATGCCTGATTCGGCGATGCGAAATATCGACTTTCATGCCCCAAGCAAAAGGCTGATCAATCGCTACTCTCTTTGGGCGATATGGCCGGCGCTCGCCTGTGTCGCTTCCGTCGTAATCGCTCTGCCGCTGGTCGTGTCGCTCGGATGCCTGGCCTTGGCGATCCTCGTCGTTGTCGTCTCCTGGCTCCGATGGCGGCGCTGGGGCTACGCCTTTGACGACGAGTTCATCTATATCCGAAGGGGTCTGATCGGAGTCGAGTATCTCTGCTTCGAGCGATACAAACTTCAGCAGATCGGGTACGCAAGCAGTCCATTCTTGCGGCGTCATCGGAGCCTCAATCTCCAGTTTGTGCTGGCTTCGGAATCGATCTACCTACCCTATGTCGATCGATCGACGATCGCGCCTCTTGTCGATCGAAGCCTCTACCAAGTGGAGTCTTCGGGGCGGTCGTGGATGTAGTTCCGTTGGCCCCGGCGCAGTCGATGCGGTTTTGGGCAAGCCTCATGGTTGGAGCCGCGGGTTGACGAATACTGGGCGGTTAGGTCAAAAAGGAGCGTTCATGTCGTCCCCTCAGCGAATCAAGTTCGAGCCTGCACTCGAAGGTCTCCGTGGTTTTGCCTTGCTCGGGATGATTCTTTTCCATTCGCAGTTCGAGTGGGCGCGCGGAGGCTTTCTGCCGATCGCGACTTTTTTTTCCTTGTCCGGCTATTTGATCACCTCGCTCTTTCTAAGCGAGTGGGAGCGGTCGGGGCGGCTGGACCTGGTAGCTTTCTGGGCGCGTCGCTTCCGGCGCCTGATGCCGGCGGCTCTCCTGACTCTCGTGATCATGGCGATCTTTGCCCGGTTCATAGCCTCGGCGGCGCAACGAACGGCTCTCGCGGAAGATGTTTTCTGGTCTCTTTTCTACGTAGCGAACTGGCACTTCTACATTTCGAATACGGCCTATACAGAGTTGTTTTCGGCGCCGTCTCCGCTCCAGCACTTCTGGTCGCTGGCCATCGAGGAGCAATTCTACTTTCTATTTCCTCTTGTGGCTGCGGGGGCATTGCTGCTCGGTCGTGGCTCGCATCGGGTGCTGGCAGCCGTCCTTCTCGGTCTGAGCGGTATTTCGGTCGTGATCGGAGTCCTGCTGATAGGGCAAGGCGCACCGATCGACCGCGTCTACTATGGTTCGGATACACGTGCGGCCGAGCTTTTGCTGGGAGGGGCGCTGGCGGTCTGGACTTTCGGGCGCCCGGCCTTCTCAGGGTCTGCAAGGTTGCTGGTGCAGGTTGTGGGTCTCGTTTGTCTCGTGCTCATGGTCTGGACGTGGTCTGTCGTTGATCTGAATTCGGTTTGGCTCTACCAAGGCGGCTTCGCGCTTTATACGATTCTCTCACTCGGCGTGATTCTCGCGTCGGTACAACCAGAGGGGCCTTTGCGAACTTTTCTCGCCAATCGATTCCTTCGTTGGACCGGACGTGTTTCCTACGCCGCATACCTGTTTCACTGGCCCATCTTTCTGCTGCTGAACGAACAAAGGACTGGCCTGGCGGAGCCGGCCTTGTTGCTCCTGAGAGTCTCGATCACATTTGCTCTTGCCGAGTGCTCCTACCGTTTTCTGGAATCTCCGATTCGCAGCGGAAAGTGGCTTCGTGGAGCGAGGCCTTATTTTGCCACCGGCTTTGCTCTTGTGCTGGTCGTCTCCTTGTCCCGATCTGCCATCGCGGTCCCGCGCTTTGCCGACGGAGGATATGATCCGTCGCCTCATGTCGCCGAGATCGTTCCGATGTTCGAGCGCATGAAGCAGCTGCCGCCGGTCAAAGCTCCGGAGTCGTCGGCCCGATCGGGCTCTCCTCGAGTGGCCGTTTTTGGCGACTCGACCGGGGCCGCGCTGACGATTGGTCTGTCGCATTGGCTTGAACGCACGGGGCTGGGTCAGCCGCGGATTGGTGTTTCGGAGCTGGGATGCGGACTGTTGCGGCAAGGGGACTATCGGTATCAGGGAAAAGTACTGCCGCGGCCGGCGCATTGTCAGCCTCGAGGTGCGGCTTGGGAAGCGAATATTTTGACGCAGGATCCCGATGTGGCGGTCGTCTCGTTCGGGCCTTGGGAGGTTTGCGACCGGCGCTTCGTCGACGGGGGCTCCTGGATGCATCTGGGCGATCCCGCGGTTGATGATGCGGTTCGCGCGGAACTTCTGGAGGCTGTGGACCTTCTCGCAGCGCGAGGGGCGCTGGTCGTCTGGCTCACTCATCCAGCGATCGATGTTCGTGATCCGGAAACCGGTGCCGCGCCCGTGAAAGCCTATCCGGAGTCTGATGTCGCGAGGATGATTCGTTTCAACGAACTCGTGCGGGAACTCGAGGTTCTGCGGCCGGGGAAGGTTGTCGTCCTCGACGTAGCGACTTACCTTCGGGACTCGAGTGGCGGCGAATTGGACCCCTTGTTCCGTCCGGATGGAACTCATCTCGATGCCGAAGGCTCTTTGCGACTGGCCAACGATTTTGTCGGGCCCGAGGTGATTCGTCTCTACGAACGCGAGAGAGGCCGCGCGGCAGCCAGCGGGTCGCCCGAAGATTGAGTCCGCGGTCATTACCCTGCGACGTCTGGCCCGAGGAGAAAGCGCTCGATGCCGCTACCCCCGCGGTCGGCAAACCAGCCGAAGCCGCGTTGTCGCAGCCCGAACTCGACGGCGGATGTGGCCCACGGAATCGCGCCGGGTGCAGCAAACTCCAGAGTGAGACTCTGTCCGGGTGCAAGATCCCGACCCAGCGGCATATGATAATCCTTGATCACGGTGCCGTCCTCCAGCCGGAGTCGTGCCGCCAGTTCAACTCGACCGGCGCGTTCGATATCCAGACCGGGCCAACTTTTTGTGCTCGTGTTTGTGACTGTGACCAGGGCTCGCCGGAACGTTCCGCCCTCGCTGGCGCCGAGCGGAACGACTACGATGTCACTGTGGCGATCTCGCAGGGGCAGCTCGGTGGTCGGCAAGCCGTCCAGGCTCTCTGGTTTGGGGATCTCCATCTGTGCGAGGAGTCGTTCTTTTTCGCGGCCGCAGCCAACACGCGCTTCGAAAAGGACATCGCGACCAAAGCGTGCGCGCTCAACAATCGGAAGTTGGTTCACGAAGGCTGCCTCACTTTTGTCCATGCGTCCAAAATGAGCGACGATCCAGCGCAGGTCCGTGAATCGACACAGGGTCTCGAAAGCCGCAGGATCGGGGAGTTGACTCGCCACTGACATCAGCATCCAGAACGAAGGTGGCTGGTACCCCGAGTATCCGTTGAGCAGCGGCAGCCAGTGTTCGGTCGCTCCCAGCATCGCAAGGCCGGTCTCTCTCTGGCGATCGCCGACCTGCGTTGTTGGCGGCAAGTCGAGGACGGCGCCATCGACACCGTTCTCGGCAAGCCAGCTGTGCGCGCCCGTGGTGTATGGAGCGCGAAGGAGGCCCGTAAGTGACAGGGGCCACGCGGGCTGAATGGCGAAGAGCACCGCGATCGCGGTGGGCAGCATGATCTTCTGAATACCAGAGCGCCAGCTTTGGCTGCCGCGCAAGGCGAAGCTCAAACCGAACCCCGCCAGTAGCGCCACGGCGAGGCGAGAGACGACGAGGAAACGTACCGGTGCTCGCATCGTACCGAACCCCGGGATCGTATCCATGAGGAGTCGGTAGAGACTGGGAAGGTCGGTTCCCGGAATCAGAGAGCCCTGTGGTCCCATTGCCAGCAAAGCGCCGCATAAAACGGCACCCGCGAGACAGAAGCGAAGCGAGCGAGGAGCGCGACCAAAGACCAGTCCCAGAGTCGCGAGTGGGAAGAGCAGCACCCCCGAGCCTTCGAACAAGCGTTGTATCGAATCGGTAAAGCTGAGCCGAGCGCCACTGGCCAGGATTCGCTCCAAGCTCGAGCCTGGCGGATTCGCACTATCCAAATACGGCAAGGCGGAGGGGGCGGCGAGGAGCGCTCCGCAAGCAAGTGCAAGCAGCGGGAGCAGTCCCGAGCGTCCGTACTTCCTGGCCTCCAGGACCAGGGCCGGGCTCAGCGCAACGAGAAAAATTGCCAGAATGAAGGTCAGGTAGGCGCCCGCGAGGAATTGGATCGCTGTCACGAGGACCAGCATCGCAAAACCCGGCCCGCTGGGATTTCGTGCCACGCGCAAGGCAAGCAGCAGAACCAGTGGGAAAAGCCAGATCGCGCTTTCGTGGAGGCGAACCCAGACAAGGCTGATATTGGGATCGAAGGCGAAGAGTGCGGCGACAACGAATGCCGCTACAGGGGCCTTTTCTTCCTCAATCACGGCCAACCAGAGACTGAACGCCGTAATCACGCTGACCCCAAGGGCGGTCAGGTTATAGGTAAGGATCGGGTTTCGGGTGGCAAACCATAGCGGTGTGGCCAGAGGGGTCATCCCGATCAGGTGCTCAGAGGAGGCGAGTGCATTTCGCGCGGGGTGGGAAATATTTGCGTCGAAGAGTTCAAAGGGGGCGAGGACCACGCTCCGTGCTGTCCACGCAAGGATCCAGACGAGAAGGTCGAGGTCGGCGCGCTCGAAGAAACCAGAGCCTTCGGGTCGGACTGGCGGGGCGGGCAACTCGGTGGGCAAATGGGCTGCGAGAGGCCATGACAAACTCAGGGCCAGCAATCCGAATCCGGCCAGGGCCCAGAAGTGTGCGCCGAACCGAATCTCTTTGGTGTTCAACCCGCTCACGAGCAGCCTGGTGCGCGCCGCCTGAGAGGTGCAGCGGAGAGCAGGGGGCGAAGTTGGGACGACATAGGGGCATTTATTGCCCCAAAGACCGTGGATTGGTCAAACCACGAGTGGCGCCCGATGAGAAAGTATTTCCGTGACGTCTAGCGCCGGCCGGAAATAAGGGCTTGGATGAGAACGGAGGTTCAGGTGAATGTCAGACCATGAAGTTGTATTGATCCCCGGCGACGGTATCGGGCCGGAGGTTTCGGAGGCAGTCCGGCGGGTGCTCGATGCGGCGAGCGCTCCTATTGAGTGGACGGAGGAGCTTGCCGGTCTCGCGGCGATCGAGCGTGAGGGCGAAGTCCTGCCGGGTCGCACTCTCGACGCTGTTCGTCGAACCGGGATCGCGCTGAAAGGGCCCTGTACAACGCCGGTCGGGGAGGGTTTTTCTTCGGTCAATGTGCAGCTGCGGCGCACACTCTCGCTGCATGCAGCGCTCCGCCCTGTAAGGAATTTGCCGGGTGTAGCGACGCGCTATGAGGACGTGGACCTGATCGTCGTCAGGGAAAATACCGAAGGCCTTTATAGCGGTGTGGAGAATGAAATCACGGACGGGGTAGTCACTTCGCTGAAGGTGGCCACCGAAAAAGCCTGCCTGCGGATTGCACGGACGGGTTTTGCCTATGCCGCGAGTCGAGGCCGCAATCGGGTGTCCGTCTTTCATAAGGCGAATATCATGAAACTCAGTGATGGGCTGTTCCTGCGGTGCGCCCGTGAGGTTCACGAAGACTTTCCGGATATCGAATTGGAGGAATTGATCATCGATGCCGGCTGCATGAAATTGGTGCAGGATCCCTCTCGCTTCGATGTTCTCCTGATGGAGAACCTTTACGGGGATGTTGTCAGTGATCTTTGCGCAGGCCTTGTGGGAGGGCTTGGTGTCGTCCCGGGGGCGAATCTCGGTGACGGTCGGGCGATATTTGAGGCGGTTCACGGCTCTGCGCCGGACATCGCCGGCCAGAATCGGGCAAATCCTCTCGCCCTCCTGATGTCCGGTGTGATGATGCTCAATCATCTCGCAGAGACTCGAAGCGATGGCCGATGTGCCGCCGCCGCGCGGCGAATCAAGGCCGGCTACGACCATGCTCTCGAGACGGGCCAGACCACAGCGGATATCGGCGGGAGTCTCGGAACCGCGGGCTTCGCGGAGGCCGTGATCGCCGGACTTCCCGCCGCAGCCTGACCCGCCCGAATGGCCCAGGGCGGGCCCGTTGCGATTCCCGATCGTCGCAGCCGCTCAGCGGTGCCTGCACTGGTTGTGATCGGAAGAGGGCCGCAGGACCCATGCGGCCGGTATTCGATACCAACCACGGGGGCGCCAGACCCACTCGCTTGCGCGCCACGTATACCGAGGCCCGGGCCGAGGCGGTCGTTTGACGACCAATCGTATTCGGGAACCGGGAGCCGCACGAACCTGAATCGCGGACGGTTTTGCGCGCCAGGCCGGCCGGGTGCGGTAGTAGCGGGATGCTTCGGCTGCCGGTGCGGTCAGCACGAGCAACGTTACCAGTACGATCAAGATTCTGAACATAGTGCCTCCTGTTTTGTCTACCTGCATCCTCGAACCGAACGATCGCCAAAACCCGTCGTTCAGAATCGGGACGCGCGAAGGCATTGTTGGAAGTCTTCAAAGGGCGGCGCAGGACCAGCAAGTTTGACGCGGGCCCGAATTTTGCGTCAGAAGGGAGACCTTGTCTGTTCGTTGTTTTGCGGCTTATTGGTGATTTCGTGTTTCATGGATTCATGCCGGGCGAGAATCAGATTCGCCGGGGCCGGGTGAGGATTGGTAAGAATAGAGGTTGCGAATGAGAATTTTGATAAATTTCCCATGGCAGATCGCTCTACTGTGCTGCATTTCCCTGACGGCTGGATGCTCGGATAGCGATTCAGGCCCAGCGCTTCCCGCGTGGGAGGATGCTCCGTGCGAAACGGTTTCTTCATTGAACCAATACGACGGTCTGATGTCGCGGTGGAAGGAACAGACCGATGCGGCCCCGTTCGAAGCGGGCCGTATGGTGTTCACCGGCAGTTCCAGTATTCGCTTCTGGGAACAACTCCAGGAAGACCTGTCTCCCTGGGCGCCGATTCAAAGAGGTTTCGGCGGAGCAATCAGCTGGAATCTGGTCGAATATATCGACGAAACGATAATCCGTCACGACCCCGCAGCTGTCGTGATCTTCGTGGGCACCAACGATATCGCCGTCGACCTGGGACCGACAGTCGTGGTCGATTCTTACAGGTGTATCGTGGAGACAGTCGCTCAGGAACTGGGGGACGATGTCTCGATTCACTACATCGCAATCACACCGACGCCGTTGCGCTGGGATCAGTGGAGTGAGGCCAACCAGGCCAACGAGGAGATCGCGGCATTGGCAAGCCAGTGGCGTGGACTGCATTTCATCGATACTTCTCCGGCCTTCCTGGCAACCGGAGAGCCCCCTGCGGCCGATCTCTTCATCTCGGATGGGCTCCATCTATCCGACGCAGGGTATGCCATCTGGGCAGAGGAAATTCGTGAGCATCTCGAAGCGACCGTGCCGAAATTTTCAGCAGTGTTCGATCCATTGGAGCCCGGAACCACCCTGCTTGTCGACCTCGGCCCCGGAAATCCGGAGGATGGACTGCTGGCGCCCTCGCCAGATGGTTTTGGCCGGCATTGGAACAGCTGGCATCCTGTCGAGGCGAATACGTTGTTGAGTTCCGGCGAACATCTGGGAAGTCTTGTCACGACATCAGGAGAAGCCACTTCGCTTCGCTTGACGTTTTCCGGTGCGACGAAGTTTAGCGCAGGCTTGCGTGACGGTGGCCTCCTCGATCCTTCCGAAGCGTTTCTGGGCGATCTCGCGGTGCCGGAAGCCACCGCAGATTTTCTTTATGTATCTGCGACCGGCACGGTGCTTGTCGGCCGAGGTTCACTAACTTTCGAGGGGCTTGATCCGGACGCCTCGCTGCAACTCCGTCTGTTTGCCAGCAGGGCCGGCCTCGAGATGGAAACCGTCGTCTATCGAGTATCGGGGGCCGGCGCGCCGCAATCGCGGACGCTGAACTCGTCTGGTGATGAGCTGGCTTCCGGCGACGGGTTTGCGGGGAACCAGGACACGGTTGTGATGTTTGAGGGGCTTGCTGCCGATACGAGTGGCAGACTGCATGTCGATTTTGAGCCTCAAGGCGGCGCGCTGGGCAGCACGGCCAGCCTTGCGCTGATCGAGCTGAAGATCGTCCCGTGAGCGGGCTTGCCCCAGGAGCGGATGCGGAATCCCTCGGTACGGGTGCGTCGAAACGCGAGGCCGGTGGAGAGTTGACGAGGGTGATGTCCTTGAGGCAAACAATGCCTTCAGGTCGCCGACGACCAAGACAAGGAGCCAATCATGAATTTTTCCTCGCCCGTATTGAGCATCGAAATCGATGGGCACGTAGCCACGCTCTGGCTGGATCGCCCGGAGAAGCGAAATGCCATGTCCCACGAAATGTGGAGTAACCTTCGACCTGCGATCGATGCCATTGCAGCTGAACCCGAAGTTCGCGCTGTCGTGCTGGCAGGTCGTGGCAAGAGCTTTTGTGTTGGTATCGATCTGGGTGATTTGGGCAACCAGCCGGCGGCGGGTGACGATCGGGGGGCAGGCAAGACGTCGGGCGCTCTTGCGAATCTCAGACAGATGGAAGTGACGCGCGCCTTTCAGGATGCGATCACAGCCGTGGCCGAATGCCCGTTGCCGGTCGTCGCGGCGATTCACTCGCATTGTCTCGGTGCCGGGATCGACTTGGTGACGGCCTGTGATATCCGCCTCGCCTCGCAGGATGCGACGTTCGGGGTCAGGGAGACCAAAATCGGTATTGTTGCCGATGTGGGCACCTTGCAGCGACTGCCCGGGATCGTCGGAGACGGTCATGTCGCCGAACTGGCTTATACCGGCAAGGATATCGACGCGAAGCGTGCGGAGAAAATCGGTTTGGTCAACGATGTCTACGAGGACGAAGCCGCCGTTCAGGCCGCGGCATTGGCGATGGCGGAGGACATAGCCGCCAACGCCCCTTTGGCGGTGCGCGGAACGAAGTTCATTCTGCGACAAAGTGAAGAACTGACCACTGAGCAAAGCCTGTTGCTCAACGGTCTCTGGACCATGGCGACGACCCTGAACTCGAATGACTTGATGGAGGCGATGTCGGCCTTTATGGAAAAACGCCCCGCGAAGTTCAGCGGTAGCTAGGACTTCGGCGCAATGCCGTTCGTCGAACTTCGGGGTTTGCGGTTCTATTTCGAACGCGCGGGGTATGGGGCGTCATGATGGCTTGGCAACCTCGCGAATATGGAACGCCTCTTGTCGCGCATCCCAAATGCCGAGCTGGAGTTTTTTGATGGCGGCCATGCCTTCCTTCTGCAGGATGCCAGTGCCTGGCGGCGGATTGTGGAGTTTCTTGCTGGAGACCTGCCGGGCGAGGCATTGCAGGTACATTCCAGACTTGCCTCCTGTCGCCATCGTTGGAGCCTGCTAGGATACGAGAATGCAAAAGTCCTCTTTGCCGACGACCGAAGATATCATCGGGCCCGATACGTTCGCACAGCATGGGTATCCTCACGCTGCCTGGAAGAGGCTTCGAAACGAAGCGCCCGTTCATTGGTTCGAGCTCGAAGGAGGGGTGGGCTTTTGGGCGATTACGAAGCGTGAGGACATCGTCTCCATCTCGAAGCAACCAAATCGCTTCCTGAACGGCCCCCGTCTGGCGATCTTTGAAGAGGGCGCGCCGGTCGAGGGCGAGAGGACTCTCGCCCGTCACCTGCTCAATATGGACCCACCGGACCATCAGGCGTTTCGCCGCGTGGGTGCCGGTTGGTTTACGCCGCGCAGTATCCAGCGACGCAGCGAGGAGGTTCGGAGGATCACACGCGATTTGTTGGACGAGATGGCCGGCGATGGCGAGGAGCGCGAGGGCGATTTCGTGGCCGATTTTGCCGCGCCTCTCACACTAAACGTTCTGGCCGATATGCTCGGGGTGCCGCGCGAGGACTGGCATTTGATGTTTCAGTGGACCAATCAGATCGCGGGGTCCGCAGACGAGGAATATCAGAGCGGCGATGAGCCTTATGACGGACTTGAGCAGGCGCGGGTTGGTTTGTTCGAGTATTTCACGGATCTTGCCGAGGAGCGCCGCAAGGTGCCGCGCGACGATATGGTCAGTGTTCTGGCGAACGTGGAGATGGACGGGGGGCCGATGCCGGCCTTCGAGCTCCTGTCCTACTTCTTGTTGCTGGTCGTTGCGGGAAACGAGACCACTCGGAACTCGGCCAGTGGAGGCCTGCTCGCGTTGATCGACCATCCCGAGGAAATGGCAAAGCTGCAAAAAGACCCTTCTCTGGTCGATGATGCCGTCGAGGAGATCGCCCGCTGGACGGCCCCTGTGATTCAGTTCTGCCGCACCGCGACCGAGGACTTTGAGCTTCGTGGTCAGACGATCCGGGCGAACGAGTCGATGTGTCTGCTCTACCCGTCGGCGAATCGAGATGAGGATGCGTTCGAGGACCCCGATCGGTTTCGCGTGGATCGAAACCCGAACCCGCACGTAGGATTCGGCATTGGAGAGCACTTCTGCCTGGGCGCGCACCTGGCGCGGCTGGAGTTGCGCGTGATCTTCGAGGAGCTGTCTGCGCGGTTGGAGTCGGTGGAGCTTGCTGGCCCGGTCGAGCGAATGCGCTCGAGCTTTCTTGGCGGTGTAAAGCGAATGCCCCTGCGCTACCGGCTGCGGCCCGGCAGGCGCGCGCGCCGCACCCGAGCTTGAAGCTTCAGTTCAGGTCGATCGCGAATTCGCGCAGGATCTTCAGGGGCACGACTTCGAGCGCCCTTTGGTGGGTCCTGGTCAGCCACACCCGAGGAGCCGCCTTGTTCTGTTGCGCCTCGAGCCACCGTGCGGCACATAGGCACCAGCGATCTCCGGGTTTGAGACCGGGGAAGCCAAACTCGGGTCGCGGCGTCGAGAGGTCGTTGCCGCGGAGGCGCGAGAAGTCGAGGAACTCTGCCGTCAGCTCGACGCACACAGTGTGGGAGCCCCCATCGAGTTTGCTGGTATTACAACATCCGTCGCGGAAAAATCCGGTCAGAGGATTGTGGCTGCAGTCCTCGAGGGGTTCTCCAAAAACATTGGTCGATTGATCAATCTGCTCTTCTGACACAGGGCTCTCCTTAGCGTGAAATTTCCGTCGTGTCAGCCGACCTGAGTGCGTCTCCCTTGCCTTTGGCGTCCCGACCGCAAAACTTCCTCTCGAAAGGTCGCCCCGAGCGGATCGCCCCGCCTCCGATTCGCCGGGCTGTGGCTATGGCGCGGGTATCGTGGTCGCCGGCGGCAGCAGAGGCGCAACGGGCGGATCGAGAAACGGTCGTTGGGCGAAGTTCTCGCCAAAGTAGAATTTTTGCACTGCGGTCGCCGCGTTGCCGATCGAGGCGAGGTCGGGGCCTCCGCCGGGCCCCGAAGTATTGCTGAGCGCGTTTTGTGCATCTGCCAGCGCGGCGACACCGCGATCATAGGTCATATGATCCCAGTTATGCCCCGGGATGTTGCAAGCGACGGTTTCGATCGCGCGGGCTGCGGCGCCAACCACAAGCCTCCATTCCGGTTCTGTCGCGCAAGATGCGGGCCTCTCGCAGAGCACCTTCATGAAGGCATTGACCAGCTCGTCGATTTCGGTGCGAAAGAAGCCTCCTTTTCCTGCTTCGGATTGGAACTCCGAGCAGAGAGCATGGTTCACCGCGACATTCTCGTGTACTTTCTGCCAGATTTTTTTTCCTCGGGACACTGCGGTGGCGAAGCGTGCCTGGTCGGGTTCATTGTGCCAGACGCGCACATCAAGCCCCATGGAGAGCCAGGTGATGGGGCCGAGGACCAATTTGTGGCGGTTCGGGTTTTCGATCCGGATATTTCCGTCCGCGAGCGGGATATCCTTGAAGAGGACCGGATTCTGATCGGTATTTACCGGGACGGACCAAGGTAGACTGAGGATCGATCCCGAGACGTGGCTCTGCTGCCATTGACCGAAGCCGAGAGCACACGAATCACGAGAAAACTCGTTCATGACAAGGCCGATCACGGCATCGGCCGCAGACGAGTTGAGTACCGGAAACTGCCGGCCTCGTTGGCTATCCGTCGCCCAGGAGGAGACCGCGGGCAGGTAGTCTGTCGACCCGCGGACGACCGGCAAGCCGACCTCGTAGCCCAGCGGAAGGAGGCCCCGTTGGTTCCAGATGAAGTTCTCGCTCTGGTAGGCGCTGGCAATGAAGTAATCGAGGAAATGGCGGGTATCAGAACCCTCAGGAAGGCATTGGTAGAACCAGTCGGCAAATATCGCCAGAGTATTGATCTGGTGCACCGGGCCGGTGAACCGGGAGTCCTCGAGCAGGGTTTGGATTCCACCTACCGGTTCCTCCTTCACGGTATCGGAAATTGAGGTGTCCCAGTCGAGCTTGCGAAGGAGATCGGTGGTCTTCGCATTGTTGGTGTCGATTGAGGAGTCGGAGGATCCGCAACTGGCAAGTTGAAATGCGGCGAGAATACAGGCGAGAGATTTGGCGATTCTTTGCATGAATATACTTTCCCCTGACGACGGAACAGATTTGGTGAGTATCCCCGGCAGGCGTTGGATAGGCGCGGCATCCCGCGAGTAATGGGCTGTTTCAGGAGCCGGCGATGTATTGCTGGTAGACCCCCCACGGCCACAGAATGGAGTTGGTGAGCGCCGTCGCAAAAGGGAGTTCTTCGACGATCAGAAAGAGAAGGAAAAAAACGAAAATTCCACCCGTGTAGATACGCCAGATCAGTCCGAACATTTTACTTCTCCTGACTTTCGTTTGGTACTGCGGAAAGCTGTCGAGAACTGCGCGAAGTCCCGACAGTGTCTCGTCCGCGGCTACTGATACGGCACGGGCCATCGGATTTCAGAGAATCGCTGTTTTGCATGTGAGATGTTCTTTCAATCGAGGACAATTGAACAATCGATTGCCTGGACGTCCGGGATGCAACACGATTCGCTGGTGGTTGCGTCTCCCTTGCATCCAGAGTTTTCGATGAGGTAGTTCTGCGCGCTTGGCGACATTTCAAAACTCCAAGCCCGGACGCCCGCCTGCAGAAGCACGGCATAACGCTCCTCGCCTCCCCAGAGGCTGGGGTCGGAGCGGATGAGAAAACAATCGCCGCAGAGCCCGTCGAGCGTGCCATGTCCAAGTGCCATCGCCGCCTTTACGGTTCGAGTGCCGCCGTCGATCGCAACGTCCACAAGGTAGGCGGTTTCGCCCGTTGCCAACCGATAGGGCGCGGCCTTCTGCCGGGCGTGTGACTGCCATCTTTCCTGCAAGTTCAGGTAGCTCGTCGCATCAAGGTCCGCCGTATATTTCGACGGGCCGCAGCCGGTATAGGTGAGCAAGGGATAATCGCCGCCGCGCAGGACACACGAATTCTGGCTCTTGTCCCAGAGCCATGGGGTGTCTCGGGATGCTCCCGCATTTGGTCCGCATAGTGGCCCCAATCCCACGTAGCCGGGCGTTGGTGCGCCGATCTGACAACCCCAATCGGCTGGTGTCGAATTCCATGGGTCGGGACAGAGCAGCGCCTGGTCCGCTGCGCAGCCCGCGGCGGGGTCGGTCCGACTCGAATCGGCAGGGGTGCAGGAGCTGGATTCATCGGCGCCGTAGCCGGGCGCAAAGGTACAGGGCTCGAAGCTTTCGCCATCACTTCCAAGCACGGGCTTGCTCTCCCCGGAACCGCCGCAGGCAGCAAGGGTGAACAAGGCCAGAAAGATGCACCACAAGGCACCTGCCCCTGAATGCGGCCGCGATAGATTTCTCGGGCTTCCCTTGGGGCATGTAATCCGAGTCAATCGCATCTGGTCCATGCGGCTTGGTAGCACGCCAGATCGGTTGAACCCTAATGGTGCTCGCTCGGGGTCGAGTTTGACGAGTGCCCGGTTCTTCCGTCAGAAAGACCGTGTCATCAGCCCACCGATCGCGACAGCAAGCCCGAACCGATAGTCATGGAGGTTGTTGGCCGTGTTGCCGAGGCCGGAGCAGCGGGTGGCGAGGGGCCCTCGGGAGGGATCTTGTGGATACGCTGGAATCGGTGGTCGGCGGGCTCGGGAATCGAAAATTTACTTCTTTGCAAAGCGAGAATAGAAATGACCTGGAATGTATATTTGTCGGGAGAGATCCATACCGACTGGCGCGAGCAGATCCTCAAGGGTGCGGGGTTACGCAAGCTGCCTGTGGAGTTCACCTCGGCGGTGACCGACCATGACGCCAGTGATGCCGCCGGCGACCTTTTGGGTGCCGAGGGGAATCCGTTCTGGCGGGACCATAAGTCCGCCAAAGTAAATTCGATGCGGACGCGAACCCTGATCGAGAAATGCGATCTGGCGGTGGTGCGGTTCGGTGAGAAGTACAAGCAGTGGAATGCCGCTTTCGATGCCGGTTGCTGCGCGGCGCTGGGCAAGCCGTATATCACATTGCATGATGAGGCGATCATTCATCCGCTGAAGGAGGTCGATGGCGCTGCCATGGCGTGGGCGCAGACTACGGATCAGGTGGTCGAAATGCTCGCCTACGTGATCGATCAGAAATAGATTCGAGCGAGACCGGGATCGGTGAGGGATGGATGAAGCAATGATTGGAAGATCATCCGCAAGATTAGAGAACGCTGAACTTTGGGAGTGATTGATGGAATTGGCGTTTGCTACCGCTGCAACCCTTGCTGCAAAGATTCGTGAGAAAGAAATCAGTTCACGCGAACTGACGGATCTCTACATTGAGAGGATCGATGCGTACGACGGCCAGATCAATGCCGTTGTTGTCCGGGACTTCGAGGGTGCCCGGCACAGGGCTGATGCCGCGGATGCTGCACTGGCACGGGGTGAGGTGCTCGGCCCTTTGCACGGCGTGCCCATGACCATCAAGGAAGCCTATGACATCGAAGGGCTACCCACGACCTGGGGGATCCCGGCCTTTGCCCGGAATATCGCATCCACGGATGCCGAGAGCGTACGGCGGTTCAAGGCAGCCGGTGCGCACTTTCTGGGCAAGACGAACGTGCCGATCCAGCTTGCTGATTTTCAGAGCTATAACGAGATCTATGGAACCACCAATAATCCCTGGAACCTCGAGCGCATCCCCGGGGGCTCGTCGGGCGGGTCAGCCGCGGCTTTGGCGGCCGGTCTGACGGCGCTGGAAGCGGGCTCGGATATTGGCGGATCGATCCGGAACCCGGCTCATTTCTGCGGAGTATATGGTCATAAACCGACCTGGAATATCGTGCCGCAGCGAGGGCACGCATTACCCGGCATGTTGGCCTCCCCTGATATTGCGGTCGTCGGCCCTCTGGCGCGCAGCGCCGAGGATCTGGCGCTGGCGCTGGAGTTGGTAAGCGGCCCCGAGGAACTCGTGGAAGCCGGCTGGAAACTCGACCTGCCAGCACCGCGACAGAAAACGCTCGCAGACTTCCGGGTGGCCCTGTGGGCCGACGATGAGCGGGCGCCTGTGAGTGCCGAGATCTCCGCGCGGGTGCAGGCGGTGGGGGATCGGCTCGCGAGGCTTGGTGCAACGGTTTCGGATCATGCGCGACCCGCGTTTGATCCCTCGCTCAGTCACGATGTCTATCAATCCATGTTGCAGGGAGCGATGAGCGCCGGGATTCCGGATGCGGAATTTTCCGGCTTGCAGGGGCATGCAGCCGCCATGGACCCCGGTGATCCGTCTGCCAATGCACAGATGCTGCGAGCCGTAGTGCAGACCCACCGTGATTGGATTCGGCAGAATAACCAGCGTGCGGCCCTGCGGATGGCCTGGAAGAATTTCTATCAGGAATGGGATATTCTGCTCTGCCCGCAGTCGCCGACGGTGGCCTTCCCCCATGATCATGCGCCGCAAGGCGCGCGTACCCTCGACGTGGACGGTATAGCCCAGCCCTATTTCCAACAGGTTTTTTGGGCCGGTCTGATCACGGTCGCCTATCTGCCCAGCACGGTCTTTCCGACGGGCCTGTCGGAAGCAGGTCTGCCGATCGGCCTGCAGGCGGTCGGCGGCGAGTATCAGGATCGCACGTGCATCGAGTTTGCTCGTCTGATGGCAAACGAGTTTGGGGGCTTCGTGTCGCCTCCTGCTTACTGACGCTCGAGCTGCGGGCCGGCGTTTTTTCCGGCCCGGTGACAGCAGAAACCGAGTTTTTTTGGAGCCATGCCGATGCAGGCATTTGCTGCTCTCGGTTTGGCGTCAACCTTGTCCGTCCAGCAGTTTTTCCGTGATGGACAGGATGGTGTCGGATTGCTGGTAGAGGTAGCGCTTGTCGATCTTGTCGATGCCACCGTACTCAAGATTGAGGTAGTACCAGGGGTAGATTACGCCTGCGAATGTGTTGATGTCTTTTCCGATCTGCCTCTCTCCGCAATAAGGGGGGCGGAACCCGACGGCGGAACCGGCCATTGGTGGGGTCAGTCCGTGGCTGATTGTGACGGGAAGATGGTCCGAGGATTCCATGATGGCGGTTCCCTCGTAGAGTTCGGCGCCACTCTCCCTTGTGGTGTAGTAGCCGTAGGCGCCACTGGAATCTTTTTCGGGAACGCCGAGATGCTCGAAGTTTATGGCGGCCTCGACCTTCGACATCAACTCGAGATGGGAGTTGCAGAATCCCCAAGTGCCGGCGTAGGGGACATCATAAGCCGACATATGTCCGGTGACGCCGACGAAAAGAAGCGAATATTGGAACTCGACACCGGCGTCGGCGAGATCTCCGAAATACTTTGCCATCACGAGCTTGGAGGCGATGCCGTTTTCCTCGACGGCATTCTGACCATCGGTGTGGGTGCCGAGCAGAATGTACTTGTCGGGTTCTCGGCCAGGTAAAGTTCCCCAGATGTGTCGAGTGGTGTCCTCGTTGTAGGTGCCCGTCAGCGTCAGTGTCGCATCTTCTTCGTCGTCGATCGCTGCGGCGACGGCCGTGCACGAATTCTGGTCAAGAATCAGTGTCGGAATCGAGTTTTCCCAGTTGTCCTTGGTGTCGCGGCCGACCATGGTGCTTTCGAAGTCCTGATAGTCATCCTGGATGCGGTCGAGCGGCTGGTCCACGCAGCAGATGAGGCCCTTGACGTTTGCGTCGACATCGGCGAACACGACCGGCTTGCTGGCAGGGGCGGCGGCCATATCCTGGAATCGAAGCTGGCACCCTGCGAAGCCCTCGTCTGTCGTAAATTGTGCGTAGCCGAGTACGATCCTCTCTTGATTGGAGAGGTTGGGGTTGTCGGCATACGCAAGAGGGAGCCTCAGTCCCTCGTCCCCCGTGAATTTCGAGCGGACGAACGGGTAAGCGACGGTCACCTCCTCGTCGCCTTTTGCGGTATGGAGGACCAGGGAGGTGCGTTCTGTCTTCCATCGGGGGAAGTTCATGACATCATTGCTGACCGTAAAACCGGACTCTTGCAGAGTCGTCTGAATATGATCGAGGAAATCCTTATGGCCCGGCGAACCCGTCAGGCGAGGTCCGAAACCAACCATCTTCCGGAGTTCACAGTAGTAGTCGTCAGAGGTTGGACGGCCATTCAGCTCCGGGCAATTGCCCTGAAATGGCCCGGGAGGGAGGGAACCACCGCCGCATTGCACCGCGAGGCTGGCCAGGAGACAGCCCAGGAGGGCGCGGGAGAGGGATTTGGAGTATTTGATGGCCATGCCGTGATCTATAATCGTTTGAGGGTTACACTCAAGAGGCTCTTCGTTAAACCTCCCGCAGCGACTCGGCTGTTGCGACAGAAGCGAGAACTCTCGCGGGGTCCGGATCAGGACTCCCGCTGGCTGACGAATCCCTCAAAGAAGCGGCGCCGTTGCCGTGGCCGGAGGCACTGATTTTTCTCTGTGCAGTTTTGTGCTCAGTCAGGATCCTTCAGGCTCGGCAATCGCCAGGCGACCCAGACCCCGAATAATGCGATTCCGAGATAGGTGATACTGACGGTCGAGTCGCTGGCGCTGCCGGCGCCAAGCCAGATCGGAAGCGCCTGCAGAAGAGCCCCGCTCAAACAGCCGGCTGCGTTGACGATGGCCACAACGGTGGCCGACTGATTTGCCGGAAGTCCGTAGCCGGCGACCGCAAAACTCAGCGAGCAGGTTCCAAAAAGCAGGCCGAGGCCCACCATCAGAGCCAGAAGCTGGTCGGTGGAGGCGGATGACGAAACCATCAGAGTCACCGCCATCAGGAGCAGCGTCAAGGTCGTCGAGATTCGGAAGATCCCGCGGAGGCGCTCGACGCGGCTGCCGAGGATTCCGGCGATGAGCATGCCTGCGGCAAGCCCTGAGAAGAGCCCCATCTCCAATTTTGAGATCTCGGCAGCCGTGCAGCCGCACGCCTCCTGGAGCTTGATGTTCCAGTAGCCACCAAAGCCGAACGTGAGTCCGGCACCCCAAGCATAGAGGCCGATCCCGTAGCGCACGAGCGGTAGCCTGAGCGCGTCTATGATCCTTCGTCTGATACGACCTTCACTGCTGCCCTCCGCCTGAGGCGGCCCGTGGTCGGAGTCCGTAAAAAAGAGGGTGGTCCAGAGCGCCGCGGCCAGGGCCAGGCCCAGAAGCGCCTGGCCCTGCATGAGGAGTCGCCATGGAGTATCGGCGAAAAGGGTTGGGATAAAGACCGCGGAAATGGCGCCGATCCCGAAGCACATATCCGCAAGTGCCATCGCCAGGGCAAAGCGACGCGCGGGGAGCCGATCACGTGCGATCTTTCCGGTCCCCGGAAACACAAAAGCCATGAAGGCCCCGGCCAGAATTCGCGAGGCGAGGAGGGTCCAAAAGCCCTGGGCTTCGGAAAACAAGAAGACCGATAGCGCCGAAAAGCCGGCGGCAATCGGAAGAAGGCGACGGGCCCCGAATCGATCGAGAAGAATCCCCGCCGGCAATTGCATCAGACCGTAGGCGAGCAAGTAGGCAAGCGAGATCGAGGCGGTCTCGAACGCTGTGAGCTGGAACTCTCGTTGGATCGAGTCGGCAAAAAAACTGTAGGCGAATTGAAAATCGACCTGCCAGAGAAGAAAGAGCACCGCGACGCACCAGGGCCACCAGACCCTGAACCCTCTCGGGCCTCTCTCCGATCTTTCGGCGTTCATTCCAAGCACCCCATCCTGTTTCCCTGCGACCCAACGCGGTGCCTGGATCATCCCCGGAAATCCAAACGATCTCAGGGTGGTCCTTACAGGGTTTTCGGCGTCATCTCTACAGAGATTGTTTGGGAACGCGGACTGTATCGAGTTGACGAACACAGGCTTGGTGCGCCAAAAGGGACTATTTTGCTGATCGCGGTTGGTCGAGGAATTCTGGGCCCGGGCTTGCGACAACTCTTCTTCGGAGAAAACTCATGAAAATTGTTCTTGGAAATGAAGCGGCGCCAAAAGGGCCGCTAGACGGTGTCCGTGTCCTGGATCTTTCCACTGTGGTCTCCGGACCGCTTTGCGCGCAGGTGCTGGGCGACCTTGGCGCCGACGTAATCAAGGTCGAGGCTCCCACGGGGGACGCGACAAGGAAAATGGGCTTGCCCGATGCGTCGGGATTTACGGGTTGGTACCTTCAGTTCAACCGGAACAAACGCGGCGTCTCCTTCGATCTGAAGACCGACGGCGGCCGCGCGGCCCTGTGCCGGATTGCGAAAGAAGTCGACATTGTAATCGAAAACTACCGGCCGGGCGTGGCCGAGCGGTTGGGAATCGATTACCCCCGTCTCGTCGGGGACAATCCGGGTCTGATCTATGTCTCGATCAACGGGTTTGGTTCCGACGGGCCTTACCGGGACCTGCCAGCCTACGACTCGGTGATTCAGGGAATCGGTGGTTTCATGCACACCCAGGGGGGCGGCGGGGAACCCAAGCTCATCTCCTCGATCGCAGCCGACAAGGCCAGTGGGATGACGGCGACCTGGTCACTGCTTGCCGCGCTCTATGCGCGGGAAAAAAATGGCGGTACCGGACAGCATATCGAGATTCCGATGCTCGATAGCTGGGTCGCATTCATTCTGCCGGATGTCATTCAGGACCGGACATGGCGTGACGCACCAGAGCCCGGCCCGGCGCCTTCCATTCACAGAACCTGGGAAACCAGGGACGGTCATGTTGTGATGATGATTGTGGAAGACCGGCAATTCCAGGGGATCTGCCGAGCGCTTAACCGGGCCGATTTGATCGACGATCCCCGTTGCGCCACGCTGATCGATCGCTTCATGAATGCGGATACGCTCTTTGTGGAGATGGAAGACGAGATGCGGAAATGGGATACGGCCGAGTTCGTGGCAAGGTGCCGGGAATTCGATGCTCCCGTCGCTCCCGCTAACTCCTTCGGCGAGGTAATCAAGGATCCCCAAGTCGTCCATGCCGGCTTGTTCATGGACGTCGATCATCCGGATGCGGGAGCTCTGCGTCTCGTGAAGAGCCCGGCCAGGTTCTCCGAGACTCCGGTTTCTCTCCGTGCGCATCCGCCCAAGCTTGGAGAGCATACCGATGCTGTGCTGCGCGAATTCGGATATTCAGAAGAGGAAATCGCCGCGCTGCGGTCGACGGGATCGGTCAGCTAGCCGGGCAGCCGAATTGGATTGCCCTGCAGACGCATCCGGCCTAGCCCATCGAGTGGGCTTCGCCGATCAGAAACCTCGCACAGATGGTCACGCCGAGCCCGGCGAGCATGGCGGCAAAGCCGCGCCAGTGCCGGCATCGCTTGATCATTGGCGTGCTTTGCAGCTCATTGAGCATTCCCATGAAAAGGAAGGTGCCCGCCGCCATCGCGAGGACCGAGGCCCGGGCGATCAAAAGGGATTCCGCCCCCATTCGTCCCCCGAGAAGGCTGCCGAAGAAAATTCCGGCGGGCGTCGCAAGAACAAAAAGGCCGAAGACGAGTCGGACGCCTCCTTTCGATAGCGAGCTGTCCGAAAGCTTGAGTGCCAGCGCGAATGCAGCTGAGGATTTATGCAGGAGGATGGCGATCAGAAGGAGCACGGCCTGCTGGGTTTCGCTCACGCCGAGTGCCGCGCCCATGAAAAAAGACGGAATGGCGATCATGACGGTCATGAGGATGGGAATCAAAGGCCTCGGGGGAGCGCTCTGGTCTGCATGTTGGTCCTGGATATCCTCGTCGAGATGGCGAATCGCGTGCGAGATTCCGAGCAGCGCGAGCATGGCGGCAATCGCGATCAAGGAGGCGATAGGTTGATTGACTCCGGGTAGAGCCTTTCCGAATAGCTGGAACGACGCCGGAAGCATCATGGTGAGCGCTAGTGCAAGAAAGACCCCCGACGCGAACGCTTCCCCCAAGGGGTAGCGGTCGGGCTCTGGCTTGCTGGCCCGAAGCGGCGGTAACCCGCCGGATAGAGTCGCCAGGCTGATGATGACAATGGAGAACCAGCTGAATGCGTTCGGCATCCGCGATTCCTAACATCGATTCGACAAGTCCGCCCTCCAAGGTCCGAGCGGAAGCTCGCGACAGATTGCGGTCTGCCGGTGGAGTGTCTGGGAGGAAGGGTGTCGACTCGAGAGAGTGGGGTTTTACCGTCCGTCCCCTGCGCGCTATAGCCCGAGAGCAGGGCCCGGGAATTCCGTTAGACATCGTTACGGACGACCGGTTGGCCAAAGGAGAAAACGTTGAGTGATTACAAAAGAGGCCCGATTCGTATCGAGGGCTCGGTCGCACCCGGCTTCGAGTCCGTAAAGGCGCTCTACGTCGACCAGATGCAGCGCTCGGCCGAGCAAAATACACAGCTTTGCGTCTATCACCGCGGTGAGCGAGTCGTCGACCTCTGGGCCAGTGCTTCGGGCGACGAGCACTTCACTGCCGACTCGGTTGTCAATATTTTCAGCAGCGGCAAGAGCCTTGCTTCCATCGCCATGGCCTGGCTGGTGGGCAAGGGGCTGTTGGCCTACGACGCCCGCGTCTCTGCCTATTGGCCGGAATTTGTCGGCGGCGGCAAGGATGATCTGACGGTAGCTGATGTTCTGCGCCATGAGGGAGGTATGGCCGCTTTCCCGAAGGCTCTGGACCCGCAGGATCTGCGCACCGAGAGCATCAAGCAGAACAAGGTCGGCGAGTTGATCGAGGGCCTGTCGTTGCGCTTCCCGGAGGAAGATGGACGGAAAAGGGAGTATCACGCGGTGACACGCGGTTGGATCCTGAACGAGATTTTCCGAAGGGTAGACCCGGCGAGTCGGACGATCGGTGAGTTTTTGCGCGACGATCTTCGCGGTCCTCTTGGCGCGGATGTGATCATGGGGGTTTCTGAAGCAGAGCTGGGCCGGGTGTCCGCCGTGAAGCTGCTTCCGTCTGGCCTGCTGCTGCGCGAGACGTTCAAGCCGGCTTTTCTGGGCCGGAAAACGATGCATGGTGCCTGGCAGCTATTTGGCCGTCTGGCGAAGTTGCTACCCGCAATGCGCCACTCGACGACGCGCAAGGCGCCGCCGCCGTTTCGGGGCATGAAACGAGTGGAGTTCTTCAACGAGGCGGCAGTCGCTATGGGAGAGACACCTTCGGCGGCCGCGAACGCGTCCGCGCGCGGTCTGGCGAAGGTGGCCGCGATGATGGCCGCGGGTGGAACATTCGAGGGGCGCGAGTATATCAGTCGGGAAGGATGGAGTGCGTTGCACGACCACCCCCAGCGGGCGAGCATGGGGTTTGGCGGCAGCAACTTTACCCAGGGCGGGGTCAACTTGTTTACGCATCAGGGCCCCGAGGCCTCGGAAATTGATCAGGCGTTTAATAATGGTCGCGTCGGTTTCTACGGTTGGATGGGATTCGGTGGTTCGGTTTTTCAATGGAACCCCGAACAGGAAATCGGCTTTGCCTTTGTGCCGACAGCACTCCATGTTCTCGACCTTTTCAACGAGCGCGGGGAGGCTTATCAGGCCGAGGTTCTGCGCTGTATCGGGAAGTGATTCGGGAGCTCTCAGTCGTGGGGGCCAGCAGTGGACCCGCATATGGCGTGCTTCGACGGCATTCCCGCCTCTGAGAGAGTCGAGCGGGGCTGTCGCTGAGCAGTTCCGGATCTTGCGATTGGGACGGATCTGGCGCAGAACAGGGATATGAATCGAATGAAGCTCATTCTGCCTCTTCTTGTCCTGCTGGTTTCGGCCTGCGGTGGCAGTTCTGCTCCCGACTCCAGGATGCCTCTTTTGCGGGCGCAACCCGATCCGATCGAAGGCGGTCGGATCGTCGATGGTGACGGCCGCGAGGTGATCCTGCGCGGAGTGAATATGAACTCCTTTGTCGACTATTGGAGCGGGAACGACTTCCCCACAACCTTTCCCTTTACCGAGGCAGACGCCGACCGAATGGCCTCTGTTGGCTGGAATGTGGTGCGACTGCTGATGTCGTGGTCCCGGGTGGAGCCCGCGCCAGGCGTTTATGATGAGGCTTACCTCGATGAGATCGCCGAGGCGGTGGCTCTCCTCGAGGCGCGAGGTATCTACTCCTTGCTTGACATGCATCAAGATGCCTGGACCGCGAATCTCGCCGCGCGCCCTGATGAGGAATGCCCGGATATTTTCCCACCCGCGATCGGGTGGGATGGCGCCCCGGACTGGGCCACGTTCGATCAGGGTAGGGCGCGTTGCGTACCGGGTGGTTTTCGCGATCTGACGGCGGCGGTAACGGCCTCCTGGACAGCGTTCTTTACAAATCAGGAAGGGCCGGGAGGGGTCGGGATTCGGACTCGTTATGCGGAGATGTGGGGCCATGTGGCGGAACGCCTCTCGGGGTCTCGCGCAGTCGTCGGGTATGACCTGATGAACGAACCGGGTGCCTATACGGACTCCGACCTCGAGGGCCTCGTCGCGATGTACGCCGACGCGATCGTCGAGATTCGAGCTGGAGAACGTCGGGCAGGTGCGCCATCTCATATCGCGTTTTTCGAGCCGTCGATCGCGTGGCTTTCGGCCCCGCCAGATTTCGCGCGGGATGAAAATATCGGATATGCACCTCATCTCTACGAGGGCGGCTTTGATAACGGGGCGATTACCCGGGGCTCCTTCGATCGAGCTTTGGCGGACGCGGCGCTATTTGGCGGCGCGCCCGTTCTGGTGGGTGAATGGGGCGCCAACCCCGACCGTGCCGGGCCCAATGCCGATGGCTATTTTCGCAACCATCAGGCTCTGCAAGACGAATTCGGATTCTCCGCGACTTTGTGGACGTGGCGTGAGTCCTGCGGCGACCCGCATAAGGTGCGGGATACCGGGGTTCCGATCCCGTGGGGCGAATTTGAGGTGGATTGCCGCACCAATGAGATTCTCGGGGAAAGGTCGATCCTTTTTGCGGACCTGACCCGAGCCTATGCTCGTTTTTCGCCCGGGCAGGTGACTGCTATGGACTACGGTCCGGATTCGGGGCGCTTCGAAGTCCTTGGTGTCGACGCCCGGCGCGGTCAGGTTCTCGAGGTTTTTTATCCGGTATCGTTACATGGCGCCCCGGAGGTTTCGGTCGTGGGCCTTGGCGAGGTCTCATTGGTCGAAGGTGCGGGCGGCGAGCTTCTGCTGCGCGCTCGCGCTGACGGTGGCGCATGGGGCTTGCTGGCAGAGCCCGGGTTCGAGTGAGAGCCAGGACACTGGCGAGAATCTGGTGTTGGTTTCAAAGCGGGCCCAGGTCCCACGGCTTTCGGGCGGCCAGCTCGTCCAGCGTCGCATAGCCCTCATTGATCTGGCCCGTTTTGGCATCGGCGACGCGCCAATGCAGGCTATTGCCCACGAGTGGTTGTGCCTCGACCATGATCGTGCGGACCTCGCCTTCTTCGAATCCGCATTCTTTTTGGAGTACCTCGAGCAGGCGTTCGTTCCCGAGGTGGCCTTCGCCGAAATTCCATCCCAGCGCCATGGCCGAGACCATCTCACCGTCGACATAGGTATATTCCTGAAAGGGATTTCCAGCCGTGGCCTGCGGCAACACAAGGCCCAGAACGCGGCCTTGCAGGTGCATGGTCCGGAAGGCGAGATAGCCCGCACTTGTCCGCACCGCATCGGCCGGAGGCAGTAGCTTTTCGAGTTGCTCGAATTGCAGAGGTGCCACCCGTTTGATCCGCTCGAGCTTCTTGTAGCTGTCACCGTGGAATAACCAGGCGTTCCAAGCCCAGTTTCCCGCGTAGTAGCGCATCGAGAGCAGAAACGAGATGGCCGACGGGAAGAGATTGCCCAGGATCGGCACGACGAGCAGCGCTGCCAGCAAGTAGCCCGCCAGTGGTAGAGAACCGACGGCAAGCAGGCTGATCTCGGGATGGCCGACAAAAAGGAAAAAGGCGGCATAGAGACTCAGCACGTTCCATTCGAACACGGCGGCGATAGGCAGGTTGCTCAGGATGAATCCATGCAACAACAACACCCAGACGATGCCCACGACCTGAAGCGGACCGGGTCCGGTCACGAAAATCAGGGTAAGCGGGGCGGCAAACTCCAAAAACGTTCCGGCATGCGCCATGCCCTTGGCCAATAGCGATGGGTGCAGATCGTCGGGGTAGGATACAAAGAGGCGTTTGCGCAGCGCCTCGTTCTTCAGCAGCGGATTATTGGCCGTCATGATCGGAACGACGTAGGCAAACGCAACCGTGAGCTTGCTGACGCCGGCCCAGAACCAGATGGCCAGCTGCACCCACTTGGCCCCGGCGATCCAGTTATCCGACAGCAGGAAGCAGATCAGCATGGCAAAGTGGTGCTCCACGCGGGCCGCCAGCGGAATGGTCTTGTCGCCCAGCGCACATAGTGGCAGCAGGATGATGATCGGCAAGAAGTCCTCGGTGTAGAGTTCCGGCAGAACCAAAGTGCGGGCCAGCGAGAAGAGCAGGGCCGCGTAGAGCACGACATCGAGCCACGACCTTCGGTGCCCGCCGAAGAGCGGCAGGTTCGGAAAGGGCGCGAGTTTCACGCTGCCCGGCCATAGGTAATGGATAAACGAAGTATGGGGCGGCAGCATGCGTCCGCCGAGTGGTCCGCTCATGCAGCCAAAACCCATGACCTCAAACAGACTCGCCCACAAAAACGCCTTCTGGAAAGCGATCCCTTCGGCCCACCACGCCGAAAAGTCCTGAAGGCCTCCCATGCCGGGCGTGAAGCTCACGAAATAGAACCAGCCCGCTACCAGCAAGGCGAGTTTCAGCGCATGGTAGGCGTACCCGACCCAGGGGAGCGCGATTCCTTCTTGCACATACCCCTCGCAGCTGATCCGAACCTTTTCCGAAAATCCCAGGGTTGCCCAAGCCTCCGGCTCGAACCTTGGGTCGACATTGCTCTCAGCCATGTGGTTCCCTCTTTGCGCAATGGCCGGCAGAATTCAACATCGGACCACCGCATGCCGGAGCGTCGACCCTAATTAGGGCCAAAATCTCGTCGGGCCGTGAGCGGTGATTTCTGGTCTCCCTCTGGAGTGAAATTGTCAGGATCGAGCCAGCGGTCGAAAGCGCCGCGGGTTTCAGGCCATTCGGTATCGATCATTCCATACCAGGCGGTATCGCGGTTGCGATTCTTGTATACGATGGCCTGCCGGAAGAGCCCTTCATAGCTGAAGCCGAAACGCTTGGCGGCGCGGCGCGAAGCCGCGTTCAATGAATCGCATTTCCACTCCAGCCGGCGGTAGCCCAGTTCTTCGAAAACCTGGCGGGCAAGAAGATAGATCGCCTCGGTCGATTCGCGCCGACGCTGGATTCCGGGCCCGAACCAGATCGATCCGATTTCAATGACTCCGTGGGCGGGCTGGATACGCATATAGCTGGCCATACCTTTCGCCTCTCCATCGGCATTGTCGACGATCGCGAAGCAGAGTGGGTCATCGGGTCGACCGGATCTTGCCAGCCAGCGCTGAAATTCCTCGAAGCTGCCGCAGGGGTCGTCCGACAGGTAAGTCCAGAGAGTAGAATCCTCTCCTTTGGCTTTCCATAAGCTCGCTTCGTGCTGCCCTGCTTCGATTGGCTCCAAAGTGACATACCGTCCCGGAATCGGATGGCGGCCGGGTGATTCTACCGGCTTCCATTCGATTGTGGCACCAACAGGCTGCTTCGTCTCCCTCATGTTACACCTCGCGCTCAGCCATTTCCTGTCGTCTTTGCGCAACGGCCGGCAGAATACAAATTTCGGCGCCCGTGGTCTTTCGAGTCCCCGGAATATTCGCCTCGGGAGCCGAAATGACCCATGATTGCGGAATGGAGTGCAGACGTTCGGTGTTTGCGAAAAAGGCCTTCCCGGTATTGCCGGTCGCCGATGGAGTGGTGTGTCTCGCGCCACCGCAATTTTTGCAGGCGTCGATGACTTCGCTGTCCCTTACGACCCGAGCCCGACACCCGGGTGGTCAGTCCACCTCAAGCGAGAAGCGAAGCACCTGCCCAGCCCATAGCGGTACGACCACCTCGTCACCCATCTCAAAAGCTTCTTCGATCCGCTGCTCACGACGGACCAGGCGCACCTCGTCTTCATTCCGCGGCAACCCGTAGAAGTCCGCGCCGTGGTGACTCGCAAAACCTTCGAGCTTGTCGAGGGCCCCCGCATCATCGAAGGCCTGAGCGTAGAGTTCCAGAGCGTAGGGTGCCGAGTAACAGCCGGCGCAGCCGCAATCCGTCTCCTTGGTCAGCCGGGCGTGGGGCGCGCTATCGGTCCCGAGAAAGAACTTCGGGGATCCGCTGGTGGCCGCCTCGACGAGCGCCACGCGGTCCTCCTCCCGCTTCAGGATCGGCAGGCAATAATAGTGCGGACGGATGCCTCCCACCAGCATCGCGTTGCGGTTGACCAGAAGATGCTGGGGCGTGATGGTCGCACCCACGCGCGCCGGCGCACTCCGCACGAACGCGGCAGCCTCCTTCGTCGTGATATGCTCGAGGACAATGCGCAGGTTCGGAAACCGCTCCACGAGCGGCCCGAGCGTCTCCTCCAGGAAGACTTGCTCGCGATCAAAGATGTCGACATCGCTCCGCGTGACCTCTCCATGGACGAGCAACGGCAGGCCAACCTCGGCCATGCGCGCAAGAACGTCGTCGCATCGGCGCAGGTCGGTCACTCCCGAATCGGAGTTCGTGGTCGCGCCCGCCGGGTAGAGCTTCACTCCGAACACGACACCACTGGCCTTCGCCGCGTCGATCTCCTCGGGGTGAGTCGTATCGGTCAAGTACAGGATCATGAGGGGCTCGAACCCGCTGCCCGCCGGGCGGTGGCCGAGAATGCGCTCGCGGTACGCGATTGCCTGTTGCGTGGTCGTGACCGGCGGGCTCAGGTTCGGCATCACGATCGCGCGAGTGGCCCAGCGCGCCGTCGCCGGCACCAACGCGGCGAGCGCATCGCCATCCCGAAAATGAAGGTGCCAATCGTCCGGGCGAGTCAGGGTCAGCGTGGTCATAGCGTAAATCAGGTCGGTCCGTTGGTGATGCCTCGGCGTCGCTTCACGCGCACCGGGAGCTTCGTGTATCCGTGCACAAAAGAGGAGAACGTCCTCTCGTTGTCAGATTCGCTCACGACCTTTCTCCGTTTCCGATCCTGCCCGTAAGTCTGTTCGTGGGCGGCACTGGTAGACAGTTAGCACTTCCGTTTGCCGGGCGCCCGGCCTCAATTCCAGCGGACCCGGGCGGTCTTGCGGCACTTTTGGGCATCGTTCTGGCCCACGAGGTTTAAATCGCCGACGTCCGGGAGCATCGCGATCACGGCATTGCTGTGAGCCTCGCGAGTGCACGCAACCAGCTGCTCGACGGTCGCGGCAGTGGCGCAGGCGGCAGCAAAGGACGCGGCCGAAACGTCCGCGTCTTTGCACCTGCTTTGGATCTTGGCCTCGAGCTTGACCGCTGCTCGAGTGATCTTGGATGCGGCGCGCGATTCCGTGGCGCAATCGGTTCCGCCGGGGAGTCTTCGCCGCAGCATATCGTCCTGGCGGAGTTGTTTGCCGGATTACGGAATCGACAGTCCGGGTATTGGATCCGCCATCGTCTCGACTGATCGGGACCTCGGCAGGTGAGGTTAGCTTGAGTCTGCGGAAATCGCCGGCCACGAGATGCCCGGACTCGACGCAGGCGTCGATCCGGGCATCCGCGGGGCAAGGCCGAGGTGTTTACGGAATCAGGACTTCACTGATCACGTGGACGATGCCGTTGGTGGTCTGAAGATTGACCCACTCGACTCGGGCGGAACCGTTCAGGATCACAGCATTGCCTTCGACTTCAATGCTCACGTCGCTACCTTCGAGGGTCTCGACCGACGAGAGGGTGACGATGACTTCCGCCGGAACCTCTCCGCTTGCTGCATGATAGAGTAGAACTGCCTGAAGCTGCTCAAGCGTGAGGTCGACGGGTCCCAATGCCTCGAAAGCATCATTCGTAGGTGCGAACAGGGTGAATCCGAGCCCGCCATTGTCGCTGCTCAGCGCTTCGGCGAGTTCTCCCACCACTACTGCGTCCACGAGGGCCGCGAAACGAGGCGAGGCAGCCAGGGTGCCAACGATCGTGCTGGGAAATGCATTCCCGGGCACCATGACGGCATCGACGACATGAATGATTCCGTTGGAGGCTTGAATATCCGTGACGATCACTTGAACTCGGCCATCGAGAACGACGGTACCATTTTCTACCTGAATAAAGATCGGGCTACCTTCCACGGAGGTTGCTTCCGTCAGCGTCACAACGGTCGCGGCATCAACCGCACCTGCCACGACGTGGTAGGCTAGAAGGCCGGACAGTTCCGATGTGGACAGGGAGCCAACCAAGCCTTCGGGAAGAAGTGCAAACGCATTATCTGTAGGCGCGAATACGGTGAAGGGGCCGTCTCCGGAGAGAGTCTCGTCCAGACCAGTTGCCTCGAGGGCGCCGACCAGAACTGTAAAGTCGCCTGCTGCGCGTGCGACCTCGACGATATTCGGCTCGGGCGCCGGCTTTGTCGAGTCTCCGCAAGCGACAGTACCGACGACCAAAGCCACCGCCAACAACGAGTGTTTCCAAAACTTTATCATTTCATTCTCCCTCTAGTTAGTCCCCAAAACGTCCAAAACGTTCACGGACAACCCTAGTGCTCCCGAGGCATTCGTCAAGCGCGAAGTGCCCGCTTAACCGATTAAATCAGCAGGGAATCACATAACCAATTGAAAAAGCAGGGAAAAAAAATCTATCGGGTGCTCTCAAGTAACAAGGAGTTCGCTTGGGGCTCTGGGGAGTACAGCTGGTTCGGAGCACCAAAACGGCCAGCTATGCGACCCCGAAGCGTGTTCTCAGCGTGCGGGCCTGGGTACGTATTCCCTCGATTTCTGCCGGTTCGATCCGGTCGAGGTTCCGAAGCATCATCGACATGCGGGGGTTTTTGCGGAAGTTGCCTTCATGTCTGGCGAGAAAGTCCCAAAAGAACACGGTGAATGGGCAGGCGTCCTCGCCCTGACGTGCCTTGGGGTCGTAACGGCAACCGCTGCAATGATTGCTCATTCGGTGGATATAGCGGCCACTGGCCGCGTAGGGCTTGCTGCCGACCAGTCCTCCGTCTGCATGAAGGGCCATACCGATGGTGTTGGGCGTGGTGACCCACTCCACAGCATCGGCGTACATGCCGAGATACCAGTCGAGAACTTGTTGCGGCTCGACCCCGGCCATCATCGCAAAATTGCCTGTGACCATCAGCCGTTCGATGTGGTGGCCGTAGGCATTGTCGTGAACGCTACGCAGCGCATCGGCAAGGCAAGCCATATCCGTATTCGCGTCCCAGTAAAATTCAGGCAGCGCTCCGGTCTCCTGCATTGCATTCAGTTGGGAGTAATCCTCGCCGGCAAAAAAGTAGATTCCACGAATGAATTCGCGCCATCCGAGTATTTGTCGCACGAATCCCTCAACCGCATTCAGGGGTGCTGAACCGATCTTCCAGGCCTCGATGGCGGCGGCGATCACCTCACGCGGGTCGAGCAATTTGAGATTGAGGGCCGCGGCAAGCAGCGAGTGGTGCAGGGTATCCTCACCGCTCCACATGGCGTCCTGATAATCGCCAAAAGAAGCCAGGTGATGGTTCACAAAATCGTCCAGAAGGCGCAGTGACTGACGCCTCGTGACCGGCCAGCAGAAGTTTGCTGCAGAGCCCGGCAGCTCGGGCAACAACTCGCCCAGGTCGCCGAGGACCTCCTTGGTGATCTTGTCGGGTCGAAAACGCAGGCGCGGAGCAACCTCGGGGGCCGAGCGAAAATTTTTGCGATTTTCCTTGTCGAAATTCCAGCTCCCTCCTTCGGGTTTTCCGTTTTCATCGACAAGGACGTCATGCCGCCGGCGTTGCTCTCGATAGAAATACTCCATGACCAAAGTTTTTCTTCCCTCGGCCCAGCTCTCGAACTCTTCGGGGGTAGAGAGGAAATGGGAGTCATCCTCGATTCGGAGGGGTATGCCAGCCTTGCCGCACGCTGCCTCGAGGGAACGCAAGGTCGCCCAGGATCCCGGCTGGATACTGGCGACAGCGTTGGCTCCGCTTTCGGATATTGCATCCGGAATGGCGGCTGTGATCGAACCGTGGGCCGCCGGATGCCTCAGGTCGCGGTAGATCACGCTCCAGCCCTCCTTGATGCGGTCGCGAGCATAATGACGCATGGCCGAGAGGAATAGGGCGGACCGTTGGATATGGCTCGCAGGTTGCTCCGAGGAAGGTCGGCTTTCGACCATGAGGAGACAGTCTCGGTCTCGCTTCAATTCGAGTGCCTCAAGGTAGCGAGGGTCGAGCTGATCACCGAGGATCAGGGCGAGTGTTCTCAATTCGCCCTCCGCGGTTTTCCGGATTTGGTTTTTTTGTCGGCTAATCGCCGGGCGGGTTGGCAGGTCGGACAGAAGTCGAGGCGCCGGCCCCCATAACGCCGCCTCTCGATCGTTGTGTTGCATACCCGGCAAGCTTTGTCGTTGCGGCAAAATACCCAATGCCTCCAGGTGCGCCGGGGTTCGCCAGCTGATTTCCCTTGCTTCGCGACTGCGGCTGGCACGGTGACGCCTGCCTCTCGGTAGGCCCGGCGAGTGACACGGCGGATCGCCTGCGCCCATTTTAGTCTTTGTTCGGGCTCGAGGTCGATGGGTCGGTCGTCTGGATACACGCCGGCTTCAAACAGGATCTCGGAACGCAGGTAGTTACCCAATCCCGCGAAAACACTTTGATCCAGCATCATATGCGCGCCTGACTTTCGGGCGTGTTTATCGAGCTGCGCGAGTAAGCGCCGGGGCGTGCTGGACGTATCGAGAACGTCGGGGCCCAATTTGCTGAGGAAAGGGTCGGTAGCTTCCTCTCCCGGGGAGAGGACACGAACTTCGGTAGCCGACCAGAGACGTGCCGTGTGGGTGGGGGTCAGGAACTCGGCTCGGAGGCTTCGCCCGGTTTTGAATACCCTGTCGCGGCGCTGCACGGTCCAACGGCCGTATAGCTGGCTGTGGCTGTAAAAAGTCAGCCCGTTCTCGAAGCGAATCAGGAGGGCTTTGCCCCGGCTGGTCACCTCGAGGATCCGGCTCTGGGCCAGCTCGTCGCGCCACGGCGTTAGATTCGGGTGAGGGAAGTTGAGCTCCACGGTTTGATCTGTAACAAGGACCCGCGCCAATCTGTCGGCTGCACGTCTGGTTTCAGGTCCCTCGGGCACCTTTCAATCATCGCGGAGTCGGCCAGCATCGCAAGTGCCGGCAAGCCATGTTTTCGGCGTACCTTGGAAGCTGAGCCAGTTTTAGTCTCCGAAAGCTGATCGGTTTATGGCAGGTTGCCGGTATTGACGGGGATTGCGTGCGCTACCCGCTTTACTCCGGGTTTTCGATGGCGAACTGTACTGCCGGGATCAGGCCTTCTGCGATCTGAGCGCCCGTGTTGGCACGATCCTCGATAATCAAAAATGCCGCGTAGCCCCTTTCTCGATCGATCCATGGATAGGATCCATAGGCACCCGGGTCCGAGCGGACGTCGCTGGGTTGGGGCCAGGTCCACCAGCCCAATCCGTAGCCCCCACTTCCGCCTGTGTTGCCTCCGTAGGCATCGTAGATTCTGTTGGAGAGCATCTTGTTGACAGACTCCTGCGACAGGACGCGATTCTCGCCACAGGTCCCGCCACGTAATTGCATCAATAGCAACTCCCCGTAGTCACGAGTGGTCGTCCACAGCCCACCTTCCATGTTGGGATTTTCGGTCGGCGACAGGTTGTCCGGATTTGCCAGGAAATCACGAGGGTAAGCAACCGAATCGTCGCCGGAGAACTGCACATAGTGATTGTTGTAGCCGGAATTTTCGAGCCCGCAGGGATCGATCAAAATTTCCTCGAACAGCTCAGCCCAGCTTTGCCCGCTGACAGTTTCGGCCACTGCGCCGGCAACTTGCCACTGGCCGCCACCGTAGCGATAGACGGTGTCCGGGGGCAGGACATCAGGTGCTGATTCGGGTGAGGTGAAGATCTGTTCGCCGCACGAAGCCAGATCCAGCCACCACAGGAATTGGCACAGGTAGGGGGCATAGGCGACGTTCGGACCCAGTCCGACGAGTCCGGAGCTGTTGGAGAGGAGCTGGACTACGGATACGTCCGGGTAGATGCCTTCCCACCCCAAATAGTCTTGAATGGGTTCGTTCGTATCGAGGAGGCCCTGGTCCTCGAGGGCCATCAGGACCGCGGCCGTCACGCTTTTGGAAGACGACGCAACCAGCGAGATCCGGTCTCGATCGAACCCGCCATAACTACTGTGATGAAGGATACCGTGGTCACGATGCACGATAATGAGATTGGCCCCCTCGAGCCTCGGCGTTTCCTCGAGGAAGTTCTCGATGACCTCATCCGCCGGTGTGAAATCATAGACAGGCGGGCGGCTCTGGCCTGAGTCACCGCAAGCGGCAAGTAATGTGAGCAATATGGCGAACCCTGCAGGCGGTAATCGGACCATCCGCCGAGCTTAGACTGAAGCAACTCGGGTGTACAATCCGGCGCACGTCTCCGGTCCACTCGGGTTGTCGACCCGCCTATACCGTGGCTCATCGGATCGGGCTTGGCCCAGGCCGCGACCGCGGATCGCACCACTTACCGGCGAGAGGTCTCGGGGGAGTCGGTTTTTTCAGCCCCGCCTCATGGCGCTTGCTAGTCTTCCCCCGTCGCCTCGCGACGACGGCGCTGCGCATTCGCCCAACGCGATCGAACCAGCTTGCCTTTGTTCCCGGACCTCAGTGGTGCCTGCGGTGCAATTCCTTGAATCGCAGGGCCTTGGTTTTGCGCTGGTTACCCACCCACCGGCGGGCAGCTTGGTTCGGTGATCGCATCAACCTCGGCCGGGGTGAGCGTCGTCCCATAGGTATTGTCGGCCATGCAATTGCGCTCGCCGGCACTGAGCACGATGACGTCACTGGCGAGCCCGGCGAAGGGGTGCTCGGGCGGATTGGTGCCGTTGCCCGTCACCGTATTTCCGACGATCCGAACGTCGTCGGGTTTGCAGTCGTCATCTTCGCGCTCGGTGGCCAGACACCAGTCGATCAGAACCAGCCCGGCAAACCCGTTGTCGGTTACGGTATTGTCCTGAATATCGGCCCCATCATTTCCAAGAACCAGAATGCCGAGGCCGGTGGGCAGGTCGGCAACGACGCCGCCGGTCGCCGGGTTCTGCAGATTGTTGTTGTAGACGTTGTTGCGGGCGACCAGACCGGTCAATCCCTGGTACCCCAATCCGTCCTCGGGGTTAATGCCTGCGTCGTTATCGTGGTAGAGACCGATCCCGACGACGTTGTTGTAGGCGACGTTCTCGACCATCTCGATGCGTTCCGAAACAGTGACTTCGAGGCCCGTGGGCGAGGTATGCACGGTGTTGTTGATGACGCGAATATCTTCGGCCCCTGTCACCCAGAGTGCACTGTCGGTGCCGCCGTACGCGATATTGTCACGCACGAGACCGTTAGCCGAGAGCGTCGGGTAAATTCCGACATGGTCGCTGTCGCCAACATCGTTGTCCGTGATCTCGAATCCATCCACGTAACGGGTCCAGATTCCGTTCTCCTCAAAACCCTGAATGCTGAAATTGCGGATGACGACATCTTCGACGAATGCGTCTTCGGTGCCCTGAACCAGAATGCCTTCGGTGTTGCCGGGGCCGGGGACGATAATCGCCGTCTCGCCGTCGACCACATTGGCGATCAGGTGCAGGGATTTCTCGATCAGAACCGCAGCCTGGCCGTTGTGCGACGCTACGTAGGTACCCGGATTCACCAGAATCCGACTGCCTGCAGGCGCGGCATCGACAGCTTCCTGCAGGGACTCGCCCGGGTTCACGGTGATGGTATTACCACCACCGTCGCTGTCACCGCAGCTACTGGAAAAAAGGAGAACCGTCACAAGCGCCAACATCCGCATCATCATTCTCAAAATGTGACATCATCGGGTGCCGAAAGCAACTGCGATTTGCTTGGGGGTGCTCGATTATTCGGGGCTTTTGATTGGACTCTAAGAGGCTTGTGGTTGTCGTTTCGAGAGGGCTCGGGCGTTGTCGTACTCGATCTCGGCCTCTTTTTCGCGTCCGAGTGCGCGCAGGACTCCCGCGAGCGAATAATAGGTCGAGACCCGCGGGTTCAAGGCGATGGCTCGCTGGTAGGAAACGACGGCCTTCTCCAGCTGATTTTTTCGCGCATGGTTCAGTGCAAGATTCCGATGTGCCTGCTCGAGTTGGGGGTCGAGTGCGACCGCGCTCTCATGAGCGGCTGTTGCTTCGTCGGACTGCCCAAGTTGGTCGAGAGCAAATCCCAAGCCGGTATAGGCCTGAGCCCCGGGCTTGATGGCAACAGCCTTTCGGTAGTGGACCACCGCCTCTTCGTACGCGCCGTCCTCCATGAGCATCGAGGCTAGATTCATGCGGGGTTGCGGACAGATGTCGCCGAGAGCAAAAGCCTTCTCGTAGCTTTCCCGGGCCAGATCCTCTCGCCCGAGCTGGTCCTGAAGCAGCCCGAGGTCAGCGAAAACCTCGCAGCGGGGCTCCAGCTGAGCCGATTGCTGCAGGTGCCGTAGTGCCTCCGTGAAGTTCCCCAACTCCAAAAGCGCGAGCGCCAGGTTATTGTGGGCGCGAGAGTGGTCGGGATCCGCCTTGAGGGCTCGTCGGTACTCGATAAGCGCCTCTGGCGTTCGCTCGGTCTGGAAAAGGGTCCAACCCAGCGAGTTGCGCAGGTCGGGGTCTTCGGGGGCGATCCCGAGCCCGCGTCGAAAGGCTCGTTCGGCGCCGACGTAGTCGCCGGTGCGCTCGTTTGCCGTACCCGCACGAAGAAAGGAGTACGGGTCGAGGAACTCTTCGCGAATCTCCGCGATCGCATCGCCGGGAAGATTGACGAACTCGGGAATGTTGGCGGCTCGATCGCTGTCCGTGAAGCGGTCCAGCACCACCGGCGGCGTATCGTTGCCTTCGGCGTCAATATGCGTGAGCCACATCTGGGTGTAGGGCCCGTTTTGTTTGGACGAAAATACCAGCCAACGACTGTTCGACGACCAGCTATGCCACGAGTTCATGCGGTCCGTGTTGTACCGCAACCGTCGTGCCGGTCCTCCGGCTGCCGGTATGATGAAAAGTTCGCTGTCCGGCCGCAGCAGCATATAGTCCCGGGACTGGGTGAAGACGATCCATTTCCCGTCCGGTGAGTACTTCGGGAAGTAGTTGCTCATCCCGTTGGCGGACGCGCCTTCGACCGGGAGGGGCGTGCCGCCTTCTCCTGCGTTGAAGGGGATTCGGTAGAGGTCGTATCGGAAGGGTTCGCCGTCCCGGGTGAACTCGCGCACATCGCTGAAATCCAGCAGAGCTGCCTTGGGGCGATCGAGTTTGTCGTCAGGATGGGCCTCGGTACGGGCGAAGAGGATCTCTTTCCCGTCAGGACTCCAGACCGGATTGGTCTGCACGTAGCGCGGGTCATCGGCGCCCGGCAGGGCAAAAAACTTGCCCGTCTCGCGGTCGTGCACGACAAGAATGCCCTTGATGGGGAAAAAGAGCTGGGAGATCATGAGCTCGTCGCGAGCGACGAAGACCGAGCGGTCTTTCACCGTACTGATCACATAGCGCCCGGTGGGCGAAACGCGCGAGAGCAATCCGAAAGTCAGCTCACCATCGTCGCGTTTGTAGTCCGACCAGGAGATGATGCTTTCGTCGTCCATCACCATATGGGAGGACACCGGCAGCAAGCCGTAACCGCCCTTGTCGTTGCCATAGTCGACGTCGAGTCCCAGCACCGAGCCATTGTCGGCGAAGGAATGGCAATTGCCGCAAACCGGCAGATTTTCCAGAACGATCGGCGGGCCATCTTCCATGTCGATTGTGCCGTAGCGCCAACGGATTTTGGACGGATCCTGAACTGCCTTCAAGAAGGGCAGAGGGACTTCGCGGTAGAAAAGCGAATCCCCGACGGGGTCGGTCGATGTGCTGATTCTGATCGTCGACGATGTGGCCGCAGTCTCCGTTGCGGAATCCTCGCCGCTGCCGGATCCGAGATTACGGACGCGCACTTCGACGTTCTGTCCGGTGCTGACCCGCTTGATCTCATTCCAGAGATCTCTTTCAGGAAGCCACTTCGGATGCTCGGTACGCTCGCGCACGAAGGGGCGCCCGGAATCGTCGATCACCGTGACCTCCCAGGGGCCTTTTGTCGGAAATCCAGGGCGCCACAGGAACGTCGGGGAGACGATATCGGGTGGAAAAAGAGTCTGATCAGCCGGGTAGAGAAGCTGCACGCCCGGCTCGATTGGCACGCCCGCAGACTCGAGCGGAAAGAGGGACTCGGACTTCGCGATCGCACCGGCTGCAGCGGCTGCAAGGTTTGCCCCGTGGGGATTGCGGACCGCGGTTCCGCCGGCCACCTCGGCCACCTCGGCAGCGCCGGACGAGATGCCGCCGCACAGGGTAAGTGCGATGGTCGCTCCCAAAATCATACTTCGCATCGCTGGGTTGGCTCGGCTCACGGTCTATTGTTGCCGGAAGGCTGGGGGACCGTCAATGGAGCACCCCGACTCCAAGGGCGGGCCGATTCATGGTCCTTTGCGCGGAGGCCGCCAAAATGATCCCCTGCAGCGGCGAAGGGGTGAACGAAATGACGTTGGACGATCTTGTGGCGATCGAGGCTATCCGGCATCTCAAGGCCCGGTATTTCAGGGCGCTTGATGGGCAGGATTGGCCTATGATGGAGCAACTATTCACCCTCGACGCATCGATCGACACGACTGCGGACGGGGCGCCCTTGCTCGAAGGCGGCGCTGCCTTCTGCGCCTTTCTGGCGCCGATTCTCGCCGGCGTGCGCACCGTTCATCACGGGCATACCCATGAGATCGATATTACCGAACCGGATCGCGCATCGGGCGTCTGGGCCATGGAGGACCGGTTGTGGTTTCCCGAGGACCAGGGCGGTGCCTGTATTCACGGATTCGGCTGGTACCGGGAACGCTATCGCGCCGATCAGACGGGGCATTGGCAGATCGCATCCTTGCGTCTGGACCGGGTCCACGTGGAAACGGATGGCGTTGTTCGACGGGCTCCGACTTCCTGAAGGATACCGGTGCGGTGCGCGCGCCGGGCACAAATGGCTCGATGGCGTGTTTTGCCGGGTGTTCGTTCGCGGATTTGCGATGGATGCGGGGTTGGTCGTTTTCTCCAGATTTGCTCTAAGGGAAGGGTCGGGGCTTTTGGAGCTGTCCCGCGGGAAATAAAAGGAGTGTCTCATGGGTGGACCGCTGCAGGGAGTAAAGATCATCGAGTTGGCCGGGATGGGGGCTCTGCCGTTTGCCACATTGAAACTGGGCGATATGGGCGCCGAGGTGATTCGGGTGGATCGGATCTCGGATGTGCCGGCAGACCCCGTGGCTCGCCCTCATAACTTCTGGGACCGCGGTCGTCGGTCGATTGCCGTCGACCTCAAGAGTGCGCAGGGTGTCGAGGTGGTTTGTCGTCTTGTCGAAGGAGCTGAAATCTTTCTGGAATCCTTTCGTCCCGGTGTGGTCGAGCGGCTCGGTCTGGGGCCCGATGTGCTTTTGCAGCGCAACCGGGCGTTGGTCTACGGCCGGTTGACGGGCTGGGGGCAGGAGGGTCCGCTTGCGCAATCCGCCGGACATTCTCTGAACTACGAATCACTGACCGGCGTCGTGCGGGCGATTGGGCCCCGCGGCGGTCCTCCGGTGCCGCCGCTGACGGTGGTGGGTGACTTTGCGGGCGGCGGGATGTCTCTGGCCTACGGGGTGGTCTGTGCATTGCTGGAAGCGCGGGGCTCCGGCAAGGGGCAGGTCGTGGATGCAGCCATGATCGACGGGGTGATGTCTCTGGCTGCACCTTTTTACGCGATGCATGAGTCCGGCATGCACACCGACGCCATGGGCTCGAATCTTTTCGACGGCGGCGCGCCTTATTATAATGTCTACGAGACCAGCGACGGAAAATACGTCAGCGTGGCGCCGATCGAAGGACATTTCTACGCGCTCTTGCTGGAAAAGCTCGGCCTGGACCCAGCCGAGCTGCCCGACCGCGACGACCCGAAGCAATGGGCCGCACTTCGCGAGAAGATGGCGAGTATTTTCGCCACCCAGACGCGCGACCATTGGTGCGAACTGCTGGAGGGGACCGATGCGTGTTTTGCGCCGGTCCTGAACTTCAGCGAAGCACGCGAGCACCCGCACCATGTGGCGCGCGGCACCTTCGTGGAAGGTGCCGCCATGCCCGAGATGGTGCCGACACCTCGACTGGACCGGACCCCTGGCGAGCCTGGACCGTCACCGGCCTGGACCGGGGCCGATACGGATCCCGTTCTGGAGGAAAGCGGGTTCAGCCCCGTTGAGATCAGCGCACTGCGCAAGGATGGAGCGATCGCCTGATCGTTCCGCGATGACTCGGATCACCGCGACGACTCGGTTCGCCGAGGCTCGGGGTGCGGCCGAGAACCGAATCGGGGAGAGCGAATATGAAAGTCGAAGGCAAAGTTGTGGTTGTGACGGGTGGCGCCAGCGGGATTGGGCGCAGCCTGGCTGAGAGGTTCCATCGCGAAGGTGCGCGTCATGTGGTGGTCGCGGACCTTGACGAATCCGGAGCGCAAGAGGTTGCGGCCGGCATTGGCGGGACTGGCGTGGGGGTGGATGTGACCGACGAGCAGGCCATTGTGGGCTTGGTTGAGGCAACCGAACGCGATCAGGGACCGATCGATCTATTTGTCTCCAACGCAGGCTATGTGACGATCGGCGGATTGGAGGCACCTGTCGAGGATCTGCAGCGGATGTGGGAGGTCCACGTCCTGGCGCATCTCTATGCGGCGCGCGCGGTGATTCCGTCGATGGCGAAACGCGGTGAGGGCTATCTACTGAACACGGCATCAGCAGCCGGCCTTCTGTCTCAATTTGGCTCCATGCATTATGCGGTGACCAAACACGCGGCGGTCGGGCTTGCCGAGTGGATCGCGATCACGCACGGGCATCAGGGGATTCGTGTCTCGGTGCTTTGTCCGCAGGCGGTTGCGACCAATATCGAGCTCAACAGTCCGGACGCCGACAAGTTGGCTGCCGGCAGCAAGGATGTGGCTGCCGGCGATGGCGTCCTTCAGCCGGAGGCTGTGGCCGATAGCGTGATGGAGGCGCTTGCCGAAGAACGATTTCACGTGCTTCCGCACACGGATGTCGGGGAGTACGTGAAGCGCAAGGGGGCTGACGTGGATCGCTGGTTGTCGGGGATGCAGCGATGGCAAGCGCAGCTCTTCTCCGACGAAGAGCAACCCGCGCGTTGGTTGACCGGGAAATCTTAGCGCCCCGGCAAAGCCTGGATCTCTTTTTCTGTGCGCTCCCCGGTCCGCGAGGGATCGAGTGCGGGAAAGGACTGCGTTCTCGGGCGGGCTACTCGTCGAGGCCGAGCATCTCGACCATGTTCCCGTGATAGAACGCGTCGAAAACGGCCTGGTCGCAATCTCCCATGGTGGCCTCGAATTTACCGATCGGATCCGAGGTGCCTTCGGGATGTGTGTAGTCTGATGCGAAGACAAGCATCTCTGGCCCGATATTCTTGATGATCCACCCCAGCGGCTCGCCGGCGAAGGGAGCGAATTTGAGATGACGCCTCACGGTCTCGGAAGGCATCTCCGGCATCGGTGCAAAGCGCTTCATCGAGTTGGCCGTGAAGTCGAGTGCCTGCAGCCACGACGGCACCCAGAAGGCACCATGTTCCATGGAGATGCCTCGGAGCCCCGGATGTCGCTCGAAGACGCCGTCGAGCACCATGGCCGAGAGGAAAAGTTCGGCGCTGTTCTTGATGGCCACAAAGCCGATCAGCGACGAGGGTGCATCGCCTGCGACTTGGAGTTGTTCGCGGCCGTTGTTTTGGAAACTTTTGGAGACAGCCTCGTACTCGCCATTGACGGCCACATGAACGACAAACGGCCGGCCGGCCGCTTCGAATGCGGCCCAGACCGGATCGAAGTCGGGGTGCGTGAACGAGCGAGCGTCGTCATCAGGCTCGTTGGTATCGACCATGAACGTAAAGCAGCCGGCGGCGAGGCCTTCCTGCAGAAGCGAGCCGGCGACCTCAGGGCCCAGCCGAAGGGGCAGGTAACCGATTGCGGACAGTCGTTCGTCGTGGGCGCAAAAGGCGCCCATGGCTCGATTCAGAGCCCGGGCACCCGCGGTCAACGCGGCGTTGTCCTGCAAGTGGCCGATCTGGTGGAAGGAAAATGTCGGCAGGATAAATTGGCGCTCGAAGCCCATCAGGTCGAGGGCATGCGATCTTTCGTGCGGATCGAAGGCGCCGAGGCGACTCCAACCATTGCCGCGTGCCTGCATTAGGCTCGCCTCGAATTTGGCCATGACGCGGGGGTCTGCCTGTCGCTTTGCGAAAAGCTCCTTGCCACGGGAGAGGCCCTCGTCGGACATTGCCAGGTCTTGCTGGTCGGACATGGCTGGCAGCAGCGCGAGATCCTCGGGGGTGGCGGCGTTGCTCAGAAAGTCATCGAGTTCGATGACATGGCTGTCGACATCAATGATTCTTCGGTGTTCGGCATAACTCATTTGGAGCGGCCTCCCGTCGTCGTTCGCGATCGCTGTCGAACGATTCAGGCGTCCCGGCAGGGCATGTTGTGACCTGCCGGGACGCCAAATTTTCCGCGTTGAAAAATCAGGTCCGCGAGGCGATATATTTTGCGTAACCCTCGGCCATTTCGCGGAGCTGGGGGTCTGCGACGAATTTGGGCTCGTACTTCTCCCACGCGGCTTCTCTTTTGGCAGGGAAATACTCTGTTGGGAAAAAGCCCTCATGGGGTGTGTAGGATTTCAGGACATTGCGAGCGACTGTGGCCTTATGAACCTCGTCGACACCGTCAGCGATACCCATGGTGGGGGCCGCAGCATACATCGCCTGGATCGGGGTGAGGTTGGTGGTCCCCAATGATCCGAGAATATGAAGCGCGTTGAAAGATACCTCGCGCAGCACTTTGGCCATTGTATATTTTACCGCGGCGATATCGGTCCGAGTCTCTTGGGTGCTCGAGTTGTCGATCTTCCAGGCTGTCTCGAGAACGAATAGTCGCAGCATTTGAATCGATGCGTAGGACTCGGCGATCTTCTCCTGAACCATTTGATGCTCGCCGATGACCTTGCCGTGTGACTCTCGGCTGAGTGCTCGCTCGCACATCATGTCGAACGCCAGCTTGCACTGCGCGATCGTACGCATCGCATGGTGGATTCGACCGCCTCCAAGTCGGCGCTGCGCGAGGACGCGTGCACCGTCTTCCGGGCCGAGCAGGTGATCCGCCGGAACCCGAACGTCGGTGTACTTGATGTGGTTGTGGGAGCGCGGCTCGGGCATGATTTCGACGCCCGGACTTTTGCGGGGGACGACAAACATGCCGTTGGTGCACATCACAAAGAGGATATCGGCTACGCGCCCGGCGCTTGTGAACCACTTCTCGCCGTTGATGACCCATTCGTCGCCGTCACGTTCCGCGAAGGTTTTGAAGAGCCGAGGGTCCGAGCCGCCCTGGGGTTCGGTCATGGAATAGGCGGACCAGAGTTCCTGGTTCAGCATCGGCGTGAGCCAACGTTCCTTCTGTTCCTCGGTGCCGTAGGCCGCCAGCATTTCCATGTTGCCGGTGTCGGGTGCCGCGGCGCCGAAGATCTGCGGGGCTGAGCCGTAGCGACCGAGAATTTCGTTGATCAGACCGAGTTTGAGCTGCCCGAATCCCGGTCCGCCGAGGTCCTCATCCAGAAAGAGTGCCCAGAGGCCTTGAGCCTTGACCTGATCCTGTAACGGCTTGACGAGTGCTTTGATCTTGGGATCTTTCGAGCGGACGGCGTATGGGAAAATCAGGTCGAGAGGTTCGATTTCCTCCCGGCAAAATTTTGCAACCCAGTCGAGTTTCTCCTGAAATTCCGGATCCGTAGAAAAGTCCCAAGCCATTGATTCGTCCTATTCTTTCCTGGGGGCAGGGCGACTGCTGCCCGGTTTCGGCGGTTGCTCCTGCTCAAGAAGTCGGCAGTTGGGCACCCCTCGCACAAAGCGAAGGTTATCCAACGCACCCCTCATTGGCAACCGAAATTAGGGCTTGGAACCTAGGACAGGAGTGGTCGTGGCGACCCTACCGGGCGTTGTCCTCGTGGGCGCTTAGGTTCAGGATCTCGGGGGATCGGCCGCGTCAGGGGCAGAGCCGTCCGCCGATTTGGGAACGTTGTCTCGCGTGAGGTGAACTTCCGGCAGGTAGCTCGCAAATGCCTCGCCATAGATTTCCCAGACGGTGACAAAGAGTCCCGCAAGGATCGGGCCGACCAGGAGGCCCGTTGCTCCGAACAAGAGGAGGCCGCCGAGCGTCGAGAGCATGATCATAAGATCCGACATCTGCGTATCGCGACCCACGACGCGAGGCCTCACCACGTTGTCGACCATGCTGACGACCGTGAGGCACCAGACCGTCAGGCCCGCGGCCGCACCTGTGTGACCGCTCACATAGAGCCATCCAGCGGCCGGCACCCAGACCAGTGCCGCCCCGAGGCCGGGGATCGTTGACAGCACGGCCATCACGGTCCCCCAGAAAGCTGCGGCCGGAACGCCCGAGACGGCAAAGGCACTTCCTGCCAAGGCGCCCTGAAGAACACCGATCACGAGAGAACCCTTGAGAGTTGCTCGTGTGATGGAGACGAACTTCTCGACCATGCGAAGCTCGTCCTGTGTGCGCAGCGGAATGTAGTAGAGCACTTGCTTGAGGAGGCTCTCGCCGTCGCGAAGGAAGAAAAACATGGAGTAGAGCATGATGAAGAGCGCAAAGAGGAAGCTGGCCGTCCCGCGCGTGGCTGCGGTGACGGTAGCGAAAAGGAATTGCCCGACGAGGGAGGTCAGCTCACCCAGCTTGGAGTAGATTTGGGCCTGATAGGGAGCGAGAAATTCCGGGAGGGGAAATCTTGCGCTGAGATTCCCTTCCTTGGACGCCGCCAACTGCTCTTGCAACCAGGGTGTGATCGAGGCGGTGACGTCTCCTGCCTGATTTGCAACGACGCCGAGAAAGGCGAGCAGGGGACCGACCACGACCAAAAGGAGAAGCAGGATGGTCAGAGCTGCTGCCAGCGCTGTTCGACCACCGGTGAAGCGGGAGATTCGCTGCTGTAGTGGGTAGCTCAGGCCCGTCAGGATCGCGGCAAGGAGAAGCGGCGTCAGGAAGGGCCGAATCATCCATAGGAATGCCGCGGTGATCAGGCCCACCAGCGCCAGAAGAAAGGTACGGCGAAAGCGCTCGATCGGTAAGTTTGGCTCGTTCATCGTCTTGTCTCCCGGGTCACGGTCCTTGGGTGGTGGAGACCTCTACGGCGTGTTGCCGGTAACATCAACATGAATCGTCGGGTTGGGGCCCGAGCGATTGCCGAAAGGGGGTTGGGGCGGTTAGGATTGAGATTGATGGAGTGGGTACGGAGACTGATCTGGGTTGGGCTGGCGGCATTCGTGATTTCGACGCTCTGGCTGATCCTTTCGGGGCGGCTGGGTGCGCGAGTGGACGCAAGTCGCGCCGCACGCCATGCTGAGAAAGAGGCCGCCGCGGAGGCGATATCCTCAGAGCCGAGGAGTCGGTAAGGATGCGACGCGAGGATTACGAAGAACGAGAACGGGATACGCTGGCACCATGGGCTTCGATGGCGTCGGATTCCCGGGGGCGCGCCCATCCGGAGCCCGAGCATCCGCTGCGGACGGCGTTTCAGCGCGATCGCGATCGGATCGTGCATTCGACCGCGTTCCGACGGCTCGAGTACAAGACTCAGGTATTTGTGAACCACGAGGGCGATTACTACCGGACGCGGCTGACGCACACGATGGAGGGCGCCCAGATCAGCCGCACGATTGCGCGTGCGCTGCGGCTCAATGAGGATCTCGCGGAAGCGGTCGTTCTTGCGCATGATCTGGGTCATACGCCTTTTGGGCATGCGGGTGAGCGTGTTCTCGATGGATTGATGGCTGAATTTGGTGGTTTTGAACACAACGCGCAGAGTTTGCGGATCGTGGAAAAACTCGAACAGCGCTATCCGGAATTCCCGGGGTTGAACTTGAGCTGGGAGGTTCGCGAGGGAATCGTAAAGCATTCCTCGGAGTTCGATCGTCCTCAGGTGCGCGCCTTCGATCCGGGGTTGGCGCCGAGCCTCGAGGCTCAGATCGCCGATCATGCCGACGAGATCGCATACAACTGTCATGATATCGATGACGGACTTCAGTCGGGAATGCTGGAGCGCGAACGTATGGGGGATGTCGCCTTGTGGCGAGAGCATTTCGCGGTCACTTCGGAGCGTTGGCCGGACGCTCCGTTTTCGATCCTGCGCTATCAGACGGTGCGACGTATTCTTGACGCTATGGTTTCCAATCTGATTCAGAACGTCGAAGAGGAGATCGCTCGCCGCGGAGTTTCGTCAAACGCAGATCTGCGCCAGGCGACCCCCAACGTGGCTCGCTACAGCGAGGATATGGCCATCAAGATTCGTGAGCTCAAGGATTTTCTGATGGAGCAGCTTTATCTCCATGTCCGCGTCACACGGATGGGTGTGAAGGCAAAGACCGTGATGACGGGCATCTTCGAGGCCTATTTCGATGAGCCACGGCAGATGCCGCCTCATATTGTGGCCCAGATCAGCCAGGGGCGCGACAAGCCACGGGTGATTGCTGATTATATTGCCGGTATGACCGACCGCTTTGCGCTGGTGGAATATCGCAAGCTCTTCGATCCGCTCGAGAAGGTATGAGACGGGAGCTCTTTCTCAGGATTCACCGCGAGGATCATACAGTCGATTCTCTCGGAAGGGTTTTCCTGGGTGTTTCGGACCGGGAGGAGTCTCTGGCCTTGGTGAGAGCCTATCTCGGGCCACAGGGTAAGCTAAAGTCGGCAGCTCTCGAGGACGATGAGCTTCACGTGGCAGCCGAGGTCCGTGAGTTTACGGCCGAAAGTCGCAATCTGCTGCGGATGGGCCGCGAAGCCGTCCGGAAAGGGCGCCCACGCAGCGCGCTGGGGCACTATGAGGAGGCATTGAAGCTTTCTCCCTGGAATCCGGATGCGCTGAAAGCCTTGGGCCGGCTGTATTATCGCAACCGCCAAGCCGATGCCGCGCGCCAGTTGCTCGTTCGGGCGCGTGAGGCGGATCCAGCGGATGGTACCGTACTGTCGCTGCTCGCCGAGATTGCCTTGCACGAGGATCGACGACTCGCGGCCCGGGGTTATCTGGAGCAGTTGCAGCGCCTCGAGCCGGACAGCGTTCGCACGCGCAGCGCCTTGGCGCGTATCCAGCCAGCTGACGCTCAGTCCGCACGCGAGCGAATGGCCGACGTTCCCGATCCACCTGATTCGCCAGCGGAGGACTGAGCGAGACTCGACGCCAGCTGTTGAGCTCGGCGCTTGAAGTCGGCACGGGGTTCGGTCCGGCGGAGACGCGGATCCCTTAGGTCAAGGGGCCGGGGAGCAGCCCGTCAGGAGCGCCGTGTCCGATTCTTGCTATTTGTCATAATGGATCTTATCAGACATTGCGACGTCGCAAAGCCGGGGGCGATTGGGTCGGCAGTGCCCGGATCCTGTGATGGCTTCGCTCCGGGGATTTTTCCCGTCCGGGGGCTTCAAATGCTCGCGATTCCGCGCGGACAAGCGCACCGGGGGCCTCAGGGCTTGCCCGCGAACGACTGAGGGCCTGAAGTCGTTCCGCCGCGCAGCCTACTGCTGACTGACCTGAATGTTGCCGGGGAAGCTTGGCGCTGCGGGTGCCGGCAGCGTACCTCCGAGATTGACGACGGCTGCCTGAACGGCCGAAACGGCAGCGCCCTGCGGTGCGGCCTCGAGATAGGCTTTGTACGCCTCAACGGCGTCGTCGGCGTCGCCCGCATCCTCGTAGTTTCTGGCGAGGGCCAGCTGGACTTCGGGGTTTGCGGGTCCTGAGGCAGCGGCAGCCTTCTCGAGCTGGCCGCGGGCGGCCGCGGCGTCTCCGGCGCCGGTCATGGCGGCCGCGAGATTGAGGCGCGCTATTTGATTGATCGCATCGCTGTTGATGCTGTCTGCCAGATAGGCCTCATAATATTTGATGGAATCGGCGTATTTTTCCAGGTGCAAGGCGCTGCTGCCGGCGTAGAGATTGGCAAGCTTGCCATAGGTGGTGCCGTCATAGTTTGCCGCGAGAGTCTCGAAATCGGCCAAGGCGGGTTCCCATTTTTCACCACGGTAAATTTCGCTGGCAGCGTAGAAGTCGGAAACCGCCTCCTGATTTCGCGATTCCTGCCAAGTTCCGACAACGGCGATGATGACCAGGGCAACCGCGAAGATTCCCAATCCGACCTTGAGCTTGTCGGGGTTGTCCTGCGCCCAGAGAATGGCCCGGTTGCTCTGGACGACGAACTCATCCGGTTGCTTGATCTCTTTGCGGAAGTTTTTCTTCGATTGGCTTTTGCTCATCAGATGCTTTCAGTCGGGAGAGTCATTTCTGACTACATTTTGTATTTGAAATCGTCGGGCCCCATATCCTGCAGGATCTCCGACCACTTTTCGGGCTCTACGGAAGACAGGTTTGTATTGTCAGCTCCGGCGTCTTCGTCGGCAACCATACTGGATTGTTCGAGAACATGCTTGGCCACCCAGATCTCGCATTTGGCTCTCAGGGCCAATGCGATTGCGTCGCTCGGCCGAGCATCCGTGCTCCAGGTGTTCTCGCCGGAGCGAAGGGTAATTTCGGCGTGGTAGGTGTTCTCGCGGATATCGCAGATCGCTACGCTCAGGACCTCGATCGAGGCCTCCTGCAAAATATTCGTCAGGAGATCGTGTGTCTGTGGTCGTGAGACCTTGAACCCCTCAAGCTCACTGGCGACAGCGTTCGCTTCGAGGCCTCCGATCCAGATCGGCAGGCTCAAGCGGTTCTCGGCGTCGCGCAGAACGACGATCGGGGTTTTGGAGGTCGGGTCCACGGTCAATTCTCCGACCTTCATGCGGATCGCTTCCGACGTTTCCATGCCTTAGTCGTAGCGACGGTCCGGGTCGGGGTCAAACCTGAGAGCAAACCGGGGCTGACATTCTTGCTGTGATTTCTCGAGGGGTTCAGACGACCAACAACTCGTCGATCACCCGGTACAGCTGGTTGAGATTCCGACACTCCTGCACGACGTCGCAATATGGGCTGTACTGGTCCATCTCACTGTCTCCGAACCCCCAAGTCGTGCGTCCCTCGGGGTTCAGCCAGATGACCTGACGCGCTTTTTGTTGGATATCGCGCAGCACCCAGCCCTGGGGGAGATTATAGTTGTTTCGGGCATCCCCGAGAATGATCACCGTGGTGCGCCGATCGATGGCTTGTAAATGGTCGGCGTGGAAGTCCTTGAAGGCACGGCCGAAGTCGGAGTGCGCGAAGATGTTGATGATGTCCCCGCGGAGCGCCAATTCAAGTGCCTTGCCCGCTTCGTGTTCCTCGAATAGCTCGGTAACTTCGCCGATCTCGGCCACGAAGACAAAGCTGCGCACACGCGAGTAAAGGTCCTGCAGGGCGTAGACAAACTGAAGCATGAAGCGAGAAACATTTCGCACGCTATCAGAGACGTCGCAGAGCACGACGATCTGTGGTTTGTGCTTCTTTTTTCGCTGGAAGCGCACGTCGAACGGAATGCCGCCGTACCCGATATTGTGGCGCAGCGTGCGCTGGAGATCGAAGTTGCCACGTTTTGCACGGTTCCGTTTGACCGCGATCACGTTGCGCAGTCGGCGCGCCAGCTTGGCGACAGCTTCCTTCATCCGACGAATTTCATCCTCGGTCAGATAGTAGAAACTCTTTTCGCCTATTTCACCGAGACCGGCATCGTCCCTTGGCTGGCCTTGCTGCTGGCTTTTCTCGACGTTCGCCGCGCGCTTCATCATCTCGCGCATCTCGGCCATTCGCTGACGGATCATTTCGCGTAGCTTGGCGGCGTCTTCATCGCCGAGACCTTCTTCGGCCGCATCAGCAGCCCCGTCGAGCTCGCCTCCCAGGGTAGGAAGGCCAAAGGCTTCTCCAAGGGCGTTCGCGAACTGTCCGGGTCGAAATCGGAGGTTGCCCTCCCCCTGCGCTTGTCCCTGAGCCTCTTCCATCGCCTCTCGCAGGCGTTGTTCGAGAGCGCCCTCATCCTGTTCCAGGAGCGCCTTCGCGATATCTGACAGCTCCATATCCTGTCCCTGAAGGATCTCCTCCAGTTTGGCGAGAAGTTCCCGCATCTCCTCAAGCGATTGCTCGAGTGCACCTTCGGCATTGGCGGAGGCCTCACGGACGCTATCCCCGAGAGCCGAGAAGTAGACGTCGAAGAGGTCGTCGAATACCGGTACGTCCACGGCGCGTTTGATCATCGTGGCGCGGAGGGCCCCGCGCATGATTTCGCGATCGCTCAGCCCCGCAATCTCGAGGCTTGCCAGAGCATCAAGGCTTTCGGCCGGACTGATTCTCAGTCCGTGGTGGCGGAGAAGCTCCGCAAATTCGAGGAGTCGTGACTGCACTTTAATCTAGTGGAGAATATCGTCTTTGGTCGTATCTGCGGACGCTTTTTCTGCGGCATCAGCAGCGGCCTTCTTTCGCGCGACGAAATCTCGCAATTCCTTTTCGGCTTTTCGGATATCGGTTTCGTATTTGAAAATCGTGCTCAGCGTATCGCGCACGGCTTCTTCGCCAAGCGAGTCGACGTTGAGGATGGCCAGGGACTTGGCCCAGTCGAGGGTCTCGCTGATGCTGGGTGATTTTTTCAGATCGAGTCGGCGGACCTTTTGCACCAAGGCGACCACTTGTTCCGCCAGAGCGGACTCGAGCTCGGGCACCTTGAGCCGAACAATTTTTTCTTCTTGTTCTCGGTTCGGGAAGTCGATGAATAGATGGAGACAGCGACGTTTCAGCGCGTCAGAGACTTCTCGACTATTGTTGCTGGTCAGGATGGCGAGAGGACGCGAGCGAGCTTCGATGGTCCCGAGTTCGGGGACGCTGACCTGGAAGTCACTCAGGACCTCGAGCAGGAAGGCCTCGAATTCGGCGTCGGCCTTATCGATCTCGTCGATCAGCAGTACCGTCGGTTCCTCGGACTTGATTGCAGCGAGAAGTGGCCGAGGCAGAATGAACCGTTCCGAGAAGAATACGCCATCCTGATCGCCGATTCGTTGCACGGCTTCGTCCAAGGTCGTCGTTCCGGTCAAGATATCGCTGATCTTGTCCTTGAGCAGCTGGGTGTATAGAAGCTGCTTGCCGTATTCCCACTCATAGAGGGCCTTTGCTTCGTCCAGACCCTCGTAGCACTGCAGCCGAATCAAGGGCTGGCCAGTCGCGAGTGCGACGACCTTGGCCAGTTCGGTCTTGCCGACGCCTGCCGGGCCTTCGACGAGGATGGGCTTTCGCATTTTGGCGGCCAGGAAAACGACCGTCGCGATAGCCCGGTTGCAGATATATTGCTGGGCGGCGAACCGCTCCATAACCTCTTCGATCGATGCAAACATGATGTGACTCCTGCCCACAGTGTGGCATCTGGAACGGCGCAACGGAAGTTCTGCCGAGAACTCTGCTGACTCGATCCGGAGTCCCGGCTTCGCTAGGATGAGCCGCGATGTGCACTTTGGCGATCTACCACCGCCTTTTCCGTGACCTTCCGGTCGTGGTCGCGGCGAACCGTGATGAGTTTCTGGCTCGCCCGACACTGGATCCGCATATTCTGGCCGAGTCGCCGAGGGTCTTTGGCGGCCAGGACCAGGTTGCCGGCGGGTCGTGGCTGACTCTCTCGGAGTCGGGGCTGGTGGTTGGAGTGCTCAATCGGCGGGTCGAGCATCCCTCGGACGAAGCGCGAGAGTCTCGGGGCCAGTTGTGTCTCGATCTCGCCAAGCTGGCGGATGCATCGGTGGCCGCCGAGTTCCTGCGAGGCGTATCGCCTGAACAGCATAATCCCTTCAATATCCTGGTAGCCGACGGGCGGAATGCCTACGTCGCTCAGAACCGAGCTGCATCAACCGAAGTCCTCGAACTGGCGCCCGGGCTTCACGTGCTCACCAACCTCGACGTGAACGATCACGAGTGTTCACGCATCTCGCATTCATGGAAATTCTTTTCTCGTGCTGGTGACAGCTTTCTCGAGCACAACGACCGCGCTCGACTTCGCTCCGATTTGCGGGAGGTGTTGTCGGATCACCTCACGGCTGTTGATGATCGACAGCCGACGGACCAAATCTGTATTCATACCGAGGGGTATGGCACCCGATCCTCCACCATGGTCATGCTTGACGATGCGGGAGTGGCAGAGTTTCATCATGCCGCCGGACCGCCCTGTCGTCACGATTACAAGCCTCTGGCCTGTCGTTAGTCGGGGCGGGTCTGGTACCACTGAAGGCCGCGGAGCACGTACTCGGATCCTGCGAATGCAGTTACGATCGCGGCGGATTGCAGAAGGATTTGATCGATCACTGCAAGGTCGAGCTGTGGTTGCCATAGGAGGAGCAGCGCCCCGCCGATCCCGGTAATCTGGAGAAATGTGGCCAGCTTGCCTGTCCAGCTCGGTCGAACCTCCATCTGCTCCCCGGTCAGGAAAAAGAGCAAGGAATACCCGCCCAGACAGACCACGTCTCGGGTCACGATGATGGTGACGACCCACTCCGGTACTTTGCCCAGGGAAGCCAACGATATCAGGAGTGTCAGGACCAGGCCCTTGTCGGCGAGCGGGTCGAGATAGGCCCCGAGTTCCGTGCGCGTTTTCATCATGCGCGCGATGGCGCCGTCGAGGCTGTCGGTGACTCCGGCGGCAATGAAGAGTGCAAAAGCGAGCCCGAAGTGGCTGTAGTCCAGCGCGATGACGATTCCCGGGATCGCGGCAATTCGCAAAAGCGTCAGGCTGTTCGGGATATTCAGCATGGTTCGGGTCTCTGGAGAGCTCGCCGAATCTGACCGTCAAGCTTCTCGTTCACCAAAGCTTCTACCTGAGTCCCGCGATCATCGCTCGTGGCTTTCAGGACCGAGCCTTCACGGTGCAGTCGGGCGAGGAGATCGCCTCGCTCGATCGGTATGAAAAACTGTTCTCGGATCAAATTTCTGGAAATTCGCCGATCCAGCTCTCTTTGCAGATCCTCGAGGCCGATCTCTGCTGCGGCCGAGATGGCGACACCGCCTTCGCGTCGCGCTATCGCCTGTATCTCCATCTGCGCTTCCTGTGGTACGCGATCGGTTTTGTTCCAGACTTCGAGTATCGGAATATCGCTGGCGTCGATCTCCGCGAGCACCTGACGCACGACACTGCGGTGAATCTCCTGCGCGGCACTCGAGCTGTCGATGAGGTGGATCAGCAAATCTGCCTGGCGCACCTCCTCGAGTGTGCTCTTGAAGGCCTCGACGAGTTCGTGCGGCAATTTGTGAACGAACCCAACCGTATCGCTTAAAAGCACTCGCCCCGACCGCTCGAGGTTCAACTTTCGCACCGTGGGATCGAGCGTGGCAAAAAGCAGATCGTCGATCAGGACATCCGCCCCCGTCAAGGCCCGCATCAGTGTGGATTTGCCGGCATTGGTGTAGCCGACAAGGGCCACGGTGGGGAACGGGACTTCGGCCCGCTCTCGTCGGTGCAGGTCGCGGGTCCGGGCGACCTCCTTCAGGCGTCGGCGGAGCATGGCCATCCGGTCCCGCACGCTACGGCGGTCGACCTCGAGCTGGGTCTCGCCAGGCCCGCGGGTCCCCACCCCTCCCCCTCGTTGCCGCGAGAGGTGGGTCCAGTGGCGGGTGAGTCGTGGAACAAGGTATTCGAGCTGTGCCAACTCGACCTGCAGTTTTCCCTCAAGGCTTTGGGCTCGGCCTGCGAAAATATCGAGAATCAGCTGGCTGCGATCGATGACACGGACACAGGGCTCTCCGCCGGGCCCGAGACCGAGTTCGCGTTCGAGATTGCGCAATTGAGCGACCGTGAGAGGATCGTCGAAGACCACCAGATCTGCGCAGTGTTCGTAAACCTCGTCGCGAATCTCCTGTACCTTGCCCGCACCTACGTAGGTCCGAATATCGGCCTGCGGTCGTTTTTGTGAATTGCGCCCGATCACTCGAGCGCCCGCGCTTTCGCAGAGTCGTTCCAGTTCGTCTAGGGACTCATGGAGAGGCAGGTTGTCCGCGTCGATGCGTCCGTTGTCGAAGCCGACCAGGTAGGCGGTCTCCTGCTTGGGGACGATCGAGTGTGAGGTGCGTGATTTTGCCATCAGTTGCTCAGGAAACGAATTTCACTTCGGCCTTGCGGAACCGTTCGCCCAGAGCGGCAAGCAGCTTGTCGTTCGTTGTCACCGGGAAGGACTCCAGCGCAATTCGGGTCTCGAACCGTTCTCGGATCACATGCAGGTAGCTGGGAATGTCTCCCGAATGCATCTCGAGAGTGCGCTTGAGTCCCTGAATCTCGGCTGCGGTGATCTCGGATTCGCGGACTCGGATCTGAACTTCTCGAACAGCGCGCGAGCGAGCGTCGTCGAGTCGGACGAGCGATTCGGCGATGACCTGACATCGCTCCTCGGTGACGTCGAGTCTTCCATTGAGGCAGAGCGGTTCTTCCACGAAAAGGAGTTCTTCATGCTTGCGATAGGTATCGGGCCAGGCAATGACCTCGACGTGACCGTGCAGGTCTTCGAAGTAGAAACTTGCGTATCGGTCCCCTTTTCGAGTGTTTTTTGGCTTCAGGCCCTGCACGACTCCGGCGAGAGTGACCTTCTGTTGGTTGGGCATCTGGCGAAGGTCCAGAGTCCGTGCCGTCACCAATTTCGTAAGCTGTCGTTTGTAGCGGTCCAGTGGGTGTCCGGTGATGAAGAATCCGAGCGTTTCCTTTTCCTGCCGTAACTTTTCGGCCTCGGGCCACTCGGCATCGCGATCGAACCGGAACTTCTCCGGCTCGCCACCGCTGGCTGCACTGAAGAGGTTATGCTGATTCACGTGGCTGGCGGCGACCTGTGCCCAGCGCAGAAGGTTCTCCAATGAGCCTGCCATCGAAGCGCGTTCGATTCCCGAGAAATCGAACGCCCCGCATTTGATCAGGCTGTCCAGGGCCTTTCGGTTCACCGGCGCGGATTGTACCCGGACGACGAGTTCATCGAGTCCGTTGAAATTGCCATCCTCGTCGCGATGTTTGAGGATGGCGTCGATCGCCTTGCTCCCCAATCCCTTGACGGCACCGAGGCCGAAGCGAATCTTGCCATCTGTGACAACCGTGAAATCTTCGCGGCTCTCGTTGATGTCCGGCGGAAGGATGGGGATTTTCCGAGAGCGCGCTTCGGCAATATTCTTGTGCGTCTTGTCGCTGTCGCCCATTTCGAGAGTCAGCAGGCCGGCAATGAATTCTTCCGGATAATGCGCCTTGAGATAGGCTGTCTGGAAGGAGATCAGCGCATAGGCGGCCGCATGACTCTTGTTGAAGCCGTAACCGGCGAAGGTTTCCATTTGGTCGAAGATCTCGCCGGCATTCTGCGCCTCGAGACCGTTCTTTTCGCAGCCCTGAAGGAAGCGTTCCCGCTCCTTGGCCATGACCTCGACTTTCTTCTTGCCCATGGCTCGGCGCAGGTTGTCGGCATCTCCCAACGAATAGCCCGCAAGGATCTGGGCCGCCTGCATCACCTGCTCCTGATAGACCATGATTCCGTAGGTCTCTTTCAGAATGGGCTCCAACTTCGGGTGGGGGTAGGCAACAGCCTCTCGTCCGTGCTTTCGATCGACGAAGTTGTCGGTCATCCCCGAGTCGAGCGGGCCCGGTCGGTAGAGAGCATTGATTGCGGTAATTTCCTCGAAGGTTGTGGGCTTGAGTCGCTGAACGAGTTCACTCATTCCACTGGACTCCATCTGGAAAATACCGACAGTCTTCCCTTCGGAGAAGACCTTGTAGCTTTTGGCGTCGTCCAGCGGGAGCGCGGAAACATCGATTTCGATGCCGCGGGTTTGCTTGATGCGGCGGACGATGTCGGCGATCAGCGTGAGATTTTTCAGGCCCAGAAAATCGAATTTGATCAAGCCAACGGCTTCGACGTCACCGCCACTAAACTGGGTGATGAGGTTTCCCTTGTCCACGCAAAGCGGAAGGGATTCCACCAACGGGCGCGACCCAATCACGACACCGGCCGCGTGTTTGGAGGAATGTCGCATCAGACCTTCGAGCTTGCCGGCGTAATCGAAGAGTTGGCGCTCTCGATCGCCCGTCTCGGCGATCTCGCGCAGCTTTGGCTCCATGCTCAGCGCCTGCTCGAGGTTGAAGTCCCTGCCCTGACGAGCTGCGGGATAGAGCTTGGCCAGCTTGTCCGTCTCGCCGTAGGTAAACTCCAGCACGCGGCCCACATCTTTGAGTGCCGCCTTTCCCTTGAGGGTTCCGAACGTGATGATTTGGGCCACGCGATCCTCGCCGTACTTCTCGCGGACGTATTGAATCACTTCGTCGCGACGCTCGTAGCAGAAGTCCACGTCGATATCCGGCATCGAGATGCGTTCCGGATTGAGGAATCTCTCGAAAAGCAGGCCCAGGGGAATCGGATCGATGTCGGTGATTTCCATGGCATAGGCAACCAGGCTGCCCGCCGCCGACCCCCGCCCCGGCCCCACTGGAATGCCGCGGCGCTTGGCCCAGAGAATGAAATCCGAGACGATCAGAAAATAGCCGGAAAACCCCATCGATTTGATGATGTCCAACTCGATACGGAGGCGATCCTGATACTCCTTGAGGATGTCCTCACCCCAGTTTTTACTGATTTTACGAATCTTCTCGAGCCGTCGCTCAAGTCCCTCGGCGGCTTCGCGCTCGAGAGCGGCTTCGAGGGTGTCGTTGTCGTCGAGTTCGAATTCCGGGAATTCGTATTGACCGAAGCTCATCTTGAAGTCGCATCGTTTTGCGAGGTCGACTGTATTGGAGATGGCCTCGGGGAATTCCGGGAAAGCGGCCTTCATCTCCTCCGGCGTTTTGACAAAGAGCTGATCGGTCGGGAATTTGAAGCGGTCGGGATCGCTTAGTGTCCGTCCTGTCTGGATGCAGAGGAGCGCTTCATGGGCATGTGCGTCGCCTGGTTGGAGGTAGTGGCAGTCGTTGGTCGCAATCAACGGGAGGCCGAGGTCACGGGCCAGCGAGAAAAGCTCTCGGTTCGAGAGTTCCTGCTCGGCCATATGATTATCCTGCACCTCGATATAATATCGATCCTTGTCGAAAATCTGGGCGAATTCCTTGGCTACCTCGCGTGCCCGCCCGGTGTCGCCGCGCTGGATCGCCTGATTGACCTCGCTGCCGAGGCAGCCCGAAAGGCAGAAGATGCCTTCGTTGAATTCATTGAGTAACTCGCGGTCGATACGAGGCTTGTAATAATAGCCCTCCGTATAGGCCTGGGTCACCATACGACAGAGATTGCGGTATCCCTTCTCGTTCCTCGCCAAAAGGACCAGATGATAGTTGCCGCCTGTCTCGGGATCCTCGCTGCGAGCCTGGCTCTTGTCGAAGCGCGACCGCGGTGCCACGTAGACCTCGCAGCCGATAATCGGTTGTACCCCACCCGCCTCACAGGCCTGATAGAAGTCCACCGCCCCGAACATGTTTCCATGATCCGTCATGGCCAATGCCGGCATTCCTGCCTTTGCGACGTGAGGAACGAGATCCTTGATCTTGTTCGCCCCGTCGAGGAGCGAATATTGCGTATGTGTGTGGAGGTGGACGAAACTCATTTAGGTATTTTCTTACTCCCACTCGATTGTTGCGGGTGGCTTGCTGGAGACATCGTAGACCACTCGGGACACAGAGGAAATCTCATTGATGATTCGATTTGAGGTTCGCTCGATAAACTCGTAAGGCAACCGCGCCCAGCGAGCGGTCATGAAGTCGATAGTCTCGACGGCGCGGAGTGCGATCACATGCTCGTAGCGACGCGCATCACCCACGACGCCTACCGATTTCACGGGCAGGTAGACAGCGAAGGCCTGTGAAACTTGGTCATAGAGGTTCGCGTCACGTAGTTCCTGAATGAAGATCGCGTCAGCCTCGCGCAATACGTCCGCGTAATGCTTCTCGATCGCGCCCAGAATGCGTACCCCCAGGCCGGGGCCCGGGAAGGGATGCCTCTGGATGAGAGTCTTGGGCAGTCCGAGGTAAAGACCGATTTTTCGAACCTCATCCTTGAAGAGTTCGCGAAGAGGCTCGACTAGTTTCAGCGACATCCTGTCGGGCAAGCCTCCGACATTATGATGGGATTTGATCACGTGGGCCTTGCCGTATTTCGAGGCGGCCGATTCGATCACATCCGGATAGATCGTACCCTGCGCGAGCCACTTGACGCCTTGCAGTTTGTTGGCCTCCCGGTCGAAAACGTCGATGAAGGTGGCACCGATGATCTTGCGTTTGGCCTCGGGGTCCTCGACGCCGGCCAGCTTGGTCAGGAATTCATCCTCCGCGTCAATCGTCAGGATCTTCAGCGGCAACAGTTCGCCGGTGTCCATGGCGTTGGCAAAGGCAGCTTCGACTTCGCCCTTTTCGTCTTTTCGCAACAGACCATTGTTCACAAAAATGCAGGTGAGTTGGTCGCCAAGGGCCCGCGCGAGCAGTGCGGCCACGACCGACGAGTCGACGCCTCCCGAGAGTCCGAGCACGACCTGATCGCTTCCCACTTGCTCCCGCACGCGCGCAATGGCGTCATCGACAATATTCTCGGCTGTCCAGCTGCCCGTGCAGCCGCAGATCTCTCTGGCGAACCCACTGAGCAGCTCGGCTCCTCGATGGGTATGAGTGACTTCCGGATGGAATTGTACCCCGTAGATCTGCTTGTCCGGCTCCTCCATTGCCGCAATCGGGGCATTCGCCGAGCTTGCGGTTCGCACAAAACCGGTCGGGAGCTCGGTTACTTTGTCGCCGTGGCTCATCCAGACATCGCAGCTCTCGGCTTCGCTCAACAGGTGGCCCAGGAACCGACTGCTCACATCGGCCCTAATGCTGGCGTGGCCGAATTCGCGCTGCTCGGAGGGGCTGACTCGACCGCCGAAGCTCTGCGCCATAGCCTGCATGCCATAACAGATTCCAAGCACGGGCACGCCGAGTTCGAATACGACCCCGGGAATCGTGGGCGTTGCCTGCTCCGTTACGCTCTCGGGGCCGCCGGAGAGAATGATCCCTTTCGGTGAGAACTCGCGGATGACCTTGGCATCCACGTCGAAGGGGTAAATTTCGCAATATACCCCGCATTCGCGCACGCGGCGTGCGATCAGTTGGGTGTATTGGGAACCAAAGTCGATGATGAGCAGCCGTTCGGCGTGAATATCTGCGGGTTCGCTCTGCATTCTCTGGTTACCGTTCAAACTCCTGCTCGACGACTCGGGCGAGCCGTCCTCCTAATCCATCCGATAATTTGGCGCTTCCTTGGCGACGACGACATCGTGAACATGGCTTTCGCGATGGCCGGCTTCCGAGATGCGGAGGTAGCGGGCATCGCGACGCAGTGCCTCCAGATCAGGGACGCCCAGATAACCCATCCCGGCACGAATTCCGCCGACGAGTTGGTGGATGTTGGAGGAGAGGGTGCCCTTGTAGGGAACCCGCCCCTCGATTCCCTCAGGGACCAGCTTGATGGCATCCTCTTCGCCGTCCTGAAAGTAGCGATCGCGGGAACCTGCCTGCATGGCCCCCAGCGAGCCCATTCCGCGGTACATTTTGTAGGTCCGGCCCTGATAGAGAATCGTTTCCCCCGGACTCTCCTCGGTGCCTGCGAAGAGGCTGCCGATCATGATGGTGTCAGCCCCGAAAGCGAGGCATTTCACCACGTCGCCCGAATACCGAATGCCACCATCGGCAATGAGTGGAACTCCGGCGCTCTGGCAGGCTTTGCTGGCATCATCGACAGCGGTGACTTGCGGCATTCCAACCCCGGAGATGATCCGGGTGGTACAGATGGAGCCCACTCCCATGCCGACCTTGACCGAGTCCACCCCGGCATCGATCAGGGCTTTCGCTCCGTCGGCCGTGCCTACGTTTCCGCCGACAACCTCGAGATCCGGATATTCCTTCTTCAGCTGGCTGACCGTGTCCAGCACGCCGCGCGAATGTCCGTGCGCGGTATCGACGCAGATGACGTCGACTCCAGCTTCAGCAAGAGCCTCGGCGCGGGCTTGCCAATCAGCGCCGACACCGACAGCAGCACCGACGCGCAGCCGTCCTCGGTCGTCTCGACAGGCGTCCGGGAAGAGCGTGGTTTTTTCGATGTCCTTGACCGTAATCAGCCCATGCAGATGCCCCTTGTCATCCACGACGAGCAGCTTTTCGATCCGATGGGCGTGGAGGATCCGGCGCGCGTCTTCGAGCGAAACGCCGGGTTCGGCGGTGATCAGCTTGTCGTGGGTCATGACCTCGCGGACCTTGCGGCCGAGGTTCTCCTCGAATCGCAGATCGCGGTTGGTCAGGATGCCGACCAGGCGTTGGTTCTCCGAGACCGGCAATCCGGAGATGCGTGCCTGTTTCATGACGGCCAGAGCCTCGGCCAGGGTTTCGTCGGGGCCTACGGTGAGTGGATCGGAGACCATGCCGCTCTCGAACTTTTTCACCCGAGCGACTTGCGCGGCCTGCACCTCGATTGGCAGGTTCTTGTGGATAAATCCCAACCCGCCCTCCTGCGCCATGGCAATTGCCGTCCTGGACTCGGTGACGGTGTCCATCGCCGCGCTGACCAGAGGGATCGACAGGGCGATCCGTCGGGTCAATCGGGAAGTTACCCGCGCATCGCGCGGCAGGATCTCCGTGCCGGCCGGGACCAGTAGAACGTCGTCGAAGGTGAGGCCTTCGCCCAAACGATGCAGTTCCATTTTCAGCCTCCGAAACGCAAAAAGCTCGGGGATCGACCCGAGCTCGGAAGTGTCCCGCAAAGAGAGTTGGCAATCGAGGGAGTAACCATGTACTTGGCTATCAATCGACACCGGATGTGGCAACCCGCGCTGGTGAGATATACCACATATTGTGGTTCTTCGCAGAAGAAAAGGGCACCTCATCCATGATCGAAACGATCCGTGATCACTCCCCGCGCATCGACCCCGATGCGGTCATTCTACCGGGGGCTGTGGTGGTCGGCGATGTGACCATCGAACCTGCAGCGAGCGTGTTTTTCGGGGCTGTCTTGCGCGGGGACGTGAATTCAATCCGCCTTGGGCGCGGCTCGAATGTACAGGATCAGGCCGTGATTCATGTCAGCTCCGACGGTTACTCGACCGACGTTGGGGAGGACGTCACGATCGGGCACGCTGCGGTGGTGCACGCCTGCACGGTTGGCGATGGGAGCCTGATCGGGATCGGCGCGATTGTCATGGATGGAGCAGTGGTCGGCCCCGGGTCCATTATCGGTGCGGGTGCTTTGGTCTCGCCTGGCTCGGAAATACCACCGGGAGTTCTGGCTGTCGGGCAACCCGCCCGCGTCCGCCGCGACGTTACTCCCGATGAGGCTGCCGGCTTGCTCCGATCGGCACAGAACTATGCTTCCCTGGCGCGCAGCTATCGCTCGCAGGGAATGGATCAGAACGCCTGAGGGCCCGACCGAAAGCAACGCCCGGTCGAGCCGCTACCGGCGCTACTTCTTGACCGTGATCGATTCGATAATCACGTTTTCTACGGGTTGGCCTTCGGACACTCCCGTGCGGGCGGTTTTGACGTCCTCGATGCTCTTGACGACGTTCATCCCGCCGATGACCTTGCCGAAGACGGCATAGCCATAGCCTCGCTGGGTCGTGTCCTTGTGGTTCAGGAAGGCGTTGTCCTTGGTGTTGATGAAGAACTGGGCCGTCGCGCTGTCGACTACCCCGGTTCGAGCCATGGCGAGCGTTCCGATGTCGTTTTTCAGGCCGTTTGCGGCTTCATTCTTGATCGGAGCCTGGGTGGGCTTCTTTTTGAGATCGGTATCGAACCCCCCGCCCTGAATCATGAAGCTCGGTATCACGCGATGGAAAATGGTGCCGTTATAGAATCCCGAATTCACGTACTCGAGGAAATTGGCAACCGTAATGGGTGCCTTGTCTCGATATAGCTCAGCTTCGATCGTCCCCTTGGAGGTCTTGATGAGGACGATCGGATTTGCCGATTTTGCCTCCGCCACTTCGTGGTGGGCGGCTGGTGCCTGGGTGGGAGCGCTCAAAAGAAGTCCGAATCCGGCGATCAGGGCGAGGCTGGTGCGAAATATTTCTCTCATGGGAGACGACATACCGGGAGGCAGAGAGGCCGTCAACGCTAGCGGCCCGAGGGTTCGCGCGATAAGGGAACCAGAAGAGTTGGTTGTTTGGAGTTCTCCAAAGTGCCGGAAATCAATGAAACAGGACGCCTGCTGGTCCGCCGCCCGGATGGGGAGACAGAATTCCACGAACTCCATGGGGATACGCGCGTCGGCCGAGCGGAGGATATGGATCTGGTTCTGGAGGATCCCTCGGTATCTCGACAGCACGCCCTGCTGCGCTGGGAGGACGGTGCGCAGTTTGTGATCGCAGACCTCGGAAGCGCCAATGGTACGTGGCGCAATGGGGATCGGATCGCCCTGCCCGTTCCGCTGCGTAACGGCGACGATCTGCGGATGGGATCGGTCGAAATGCGATTCCTCGCCCCGCGTGGAGTCCATGAAGGCCATCGGGGGGCCTCGGTTCGGGAGACTCTGGATGCGACATCAACGATGGGGCAGCAGGCAGGCGAGGTTCAGCCGACACTGATTGCCAGAGCACCTCTGATGATGGCGGCTTTGGAGCTTGCACATCAAGCGAGCCAGTCTCCGATCCCGGTGATGATCGAGGGGGAAACGGGAACCGGGAAGGAGCTTCTCGCGCGAGCGATCCACGCGGACGGGCCACGGGCCGATGCGCCCTTTGTCGCAATCAATTGCGCTTCGCTCCCGGAAGGGCTGCTCGAGTCGGAGCTTTTTGGTCATCGAAAAGGCGCGTTCACGGGGGCCAGCACGGATCGAATCGGCCTTCTGGAGGCGGCGCACGGAGGCTCGGTGCTGCTCGACGAGATCGGCGAGATGCCACCAGCCATGCAGCCGAAGTTGCTGCGGTTCCTGCAGGAGGGCGAGATCCATCGCATCGGTGAGAATCAACCCCGGAATGTGGACGTCCGGGTGCTCGGGGCGACTCATCGCTGTTTGGCTGACGAGGTGCGGGAGGGTCGTTTTCGGGAAGATCTGTTCTTTCGGCTGACCCCGATCATGATCTCTCTCCCTCCCCTGCGGGATCGAATTGAAGATGTGCCCTTGCTGGCAGGCCGGCTCCTCGCTCGGGCTTGTCGCCGTCACGAGCGCCCGGAGATTGGCTTGTCTGCAGGTGCCCTCCGCGTGCTGAGCGCATACTCCTGGCCCGGGAATGTGCGGGAACTGGAAAATGAGCTTTTGCGCGCGGTTGCCATGAATCCCCAAAAGGAAATCCTTGAGGAAGCAGACCTTTCCTCTCGAATTCTCGCCCCGGAGGCCGGATCGGATGCGCTTGAATCACTCAATTCCGCTTCGGGCTCGCAAGACTCGGAGGTTCCCGGAGGGGGGGCGGTCGGGACGGCGTTGACGGATGTCGACAGTGACACTTCCGGTGATAATGCCAGTTTGCGGGGCGCTCTGTCCCGTTTCGAAAGGCAGCATATCGAAGACGTATTGGAGAAGAAAAACGGAAACGTCTCCGCAACGGCCAGGGCGCTAGGCGTGTCTCGCGGTGCGCTGCACCGCAAGCTCAAGGACTTCGGACTCCGCTAGTCCTGCTTGTCCTTGCGTCGTTTGGGGCGCTGGACATGGTCGAGGACGCGTTTCCGAATTCGGATGGATTGCGGCGTCACTTCGATCAATTCATCGTCCGCGATCCAGTCGAGAGCGTCTTCCAGGCCCATCTGGCGCGGCGGGGTCAGCCGCACAGCATCATCCCGCCCCGCTGCCCGAACATTCGTCAGTTTCTTTTCCTTTGTGACATTGACGTCCAGATCGCCTTGCCTCGAGTATTCCCCGACGATCATGCCCTCGTAGACAGGTGTGCCAGCGGCCGCGAAAAGTGTTCCGCGTTCCTGCATATGGTCCAAGGCATAGGCGGTGGTTTTTCCTTCGCGGTCCGAAACCAGAGCGCCATTGGAACGACGGTTGATCGCTCCCGCCCAGGGAGCCCAGCCGTTGAAGACGGCATGCAGAATTCCCGTCCCACGAGTATCCGTGAGAAAAGGCGAGCGAAAGCCGATCAGTCCCCGAGAAGGTACGGCGAATTCCAGCCGCACGCGACCGGAGGCTGGCGGGCTCATATGGTTCATGACGCCTTTGCGCATCGAAAGAAGTTGCGAAACCACACCGATGAACTCCTCGGGCAGATCGATAATCGCAGTCTCCATCGGTTCGTGCTTCTTGCCGTCAATCTCTCGGGTCACGACATCGGGTTTGGAGACCTCGATCTCATAACCCTCACGGCGCATGGTCTCGATGAGGATTGCGAGTTGAAGCTCTCCTCGTCCCGATACCCGCAATCGCTCCGGAGTGTCCGTGTCTTCGACGCGCAGACTGACATTACGCTTCGATTCCAGTTCCAGACGTTCACGCAGTTTGCGCGAAGTCACATAGTCGCCCTCACGCCCGGCCCATGGAGAAGTGTTCGCCCCGAATACCATGGTGATGGTGGGCTCGTCGATGTGAAGTCGCGGTAGCGCAATCGGCTCCTCCCGATCAGCAACGGTATCGCCTATCTGGATATCTTCTACGCCGGCGATGGCCACTATATCTCCGGCAGACGCGGTCTTCAGAGGTTGTCGCTCGAGCCCCAGCCATCCAAAGAGGCTCGTCAAGCGGAAATTCTGCTCGGCACCGTCGGCTCCGAGCACGGTATAGGTTTCACCGGTGCGGAGCTCTCCCGACTCGACGCGCCCGACAGCCAGTCGACCGATATAGTCGTCATAGTCGAGGTTGTTTGCCTGAAATTGAGTCGGCCGACCTGCCTCGACCTTGGGGCCAGGTAGATCCTCCACGATCAGACGGAACAAGGAAGACAAGTCGGAAGCCGGCTCATCGGGTTCCCGTGCTGCAGTTCCTGATCGAGCGTTCGTGTAGACGATCGGGAACTCGAGTTGGTCGTCTGTTGCATCGAGATCGATGAAGAGGCCGTAAATTTCATCGAGGACTTCGGATATGCGGGCATCGGGCCGATCGATCTTGTTGATGCAGACGACGGGTTGCAGGCCAGCCTCGAGCGCCTTGCGCAAGACAAAGCGAGTCTGTGGCATCGGACCTTCCGATGAATCCACGAGAAGCAGGACGCCATCCACAATCGCGAGAGTTCGCTCGACCTCGCCGCCGAAATCGGCGTGGCCGGGCGTATCCACGATATTGATGCGGACATCATCGTATTCGACCGCGGTATTCTTGGCTAGAATCGTGAGGCCGCGTTCACGCTCGATGGCACCGGAGTCCATCACCCTCTCGGCGACCGCCTGATGCTGGCTGAAGGTGCCAGCTTGATGCAGCATGGCATCCACAAGAGTGGTCTTGCCGTGGTCGACGTGTGCGATGATCGCTATGTTGCGCACATCCGCGCGTCGTTCCGACGAAGATTCCTGTTCAGCACTTCCAGTCACCCAAAGCTGTTAGCAGACGGGGACTGGAGCCGCCAAGTCCGGCTCCTTCCTGCAGCCCCTCGATCAGGGTGGTCGTCTCGTCCGATTTTTGCCGGACGCCGATAATTGTCGCCTCCTGCACTGGAGAAAAGCGTCACTTCGTCCTACAAGGATGCCGTGGGGATTTACCGGCGAGGTGGGGATAGATGAGCGAATCGGCTAACGAAGCGGACCTGCAGTCTGCGGCGGAGCACCGCTACCTCAGCTACGCGCTTTCGGTGATTACCTCCCGTGCCTTGCCCGATGTGCGCGACGGTCTCAAGCCGGTCCAGCGGCGAATTCTCTTCGCAATGTTTCGCAATCTGAGATTGTCGGCCACGGCGAAGCCTCGAAAATCTGCCCAAATCGTCGGCGAGGTCATCGGCAAATATCACCCGCACGGCGATTCGGCGGCCTACGAAGCCATGGTGCGCATGGCCCAGGATTTCTCGCTTCGTTACCCTCTGGTGAACGGCCAGGGGAATTTTGGCTCGCTGGATGGGGACTCGGCCGCGGCTTATCGATACACGGAAGCCAAGCTCACCAGCATCGCGGAGGAAATCCTCGAGGATCTGGGCTCCGATACGGTTGACTGGCGCACGAACTACGATGCGACCAACGAAGAGCCCGTGGTATTGCCGAGTCGCCTGCCGCAACTCCTCGTCAATGGCTCGACCGGAATTGCTGTGGGGATGGCCACCAATATCCCGCCGCATAATCTCACCGAGGTCTGTGACGCACTCGTCGGCTTGATCGACAAACCTTCGTCGCAGGTGAAGGACCTGTTGAAGTCGATCAAGGGGCCGGATTTCCCGACCGGAGGCGAACTACTTTCGAGCCGCAAGGAGCTCCTGGCCGTGTACGAATCCGGCCATGGTCCGGTGAAGCTCCGTGGAACCTATAAACTCGAAAAAGCGCCTCGCGGGAAGACGCAGATCGTCATTCAGAACATCCCCTACAGTGTGAACAAGGCTACCTTGATCGAGCAGATCGCTGGCTTGATCATGGACCGCAAACTCACCCTGCTCACCGATGTGCGTGATGAGTCGACGACAGATGTTCGAATCGTTCTCGAGCTGAAATCGGGAGCGGATCCGGAAGCCGCCATGGCTTATTTGTTCAAGCACTGCGACCTCCAGGTCAATTTTCATGTGAATCTGACTTGCCTGATGCCGGACGGCGAGTCGGAGGCAGGCCAGCCAGGGCGCGTTTCCCTCCTCCAGCTTTGTCGATCCTTTCTGGATTTCCGCCTCGAGGTGGTGACCCGTCGGCTTGAATTCGAGCAGCGCAAACTCAAGGAACGATTACATATCCTGAATGCGTTCCTGGCCATCTACAAAGACCTCGACAAGGCGATTCGGATTATTCGTTCTGCCGAAAGCAAGGCTGATGCGAACGCGAAGCTCCGCAAGGCCTTCAAGCTCGACGAGATTCAGGCGGATGCGATTCTCGAGATTCGACTCTATCAGTTGGCGAAACTCGAGATCGGCAAGATTCGTGAGGAGCATGACGCCAAGACCAAGCGCCTGAAGGAAGTCGATCGTTTGCTGCGCAGCGAAAAGCAACGCTGGAAACTGGTTCGGGGCGAACTTGTGGACCTCCAGAAGGCGCATGGGGATCGCCGTCGGACGGAAGTTTCCGTCAGCGGAAAGCAGGATCTTGCGTACGATCCGGAAGCGTACGTGGTGCACGAGGAAGCGACCGTCCTGGTCACACAGGACGGCTGGATTCGGCGAGTCCGTGAGTTGAAGGAAGGCGCCAAGCCTCGCCTTCGCGAGGGGGATTCGTTGGCCGTCACTCACGTGGGTTCGACCAAGGATCGAATCGCCTTTTTCAGCACGCTCGGCGTTCTTTATGTCGTCAGCGTGGCCGATGTCCCCGCCACAACAGGGTATGGGGAGCCGGTCCAGTCGCTCTTCCGCTTCAAGGACGGAGAGCGGATCCTTCACTCCCTCATGGTCCGGGATGGGGTGGTGGGCGATTTGCCGAAGCCAACGACTGCGCAAAAGAAAAAGCAGGCTGAACTCTTCGATCGCGGGGAAGTGATTGAGCTGAGCCAGGAGAGCCGTCCAATGTTGGTTGCATCGGCCCGCGGATACGGTTTCCGTGCGGCGCCCGATCTGACGATCACGACTCGGGCCGGACGCAAATTTGCCAAAGTCGCTTCGGGCGATGAGTTGGTTGTGTGTGAAGAGGTGGATGGCCGCGAGGTCATTTGCCTTGCCTCCGGTGGCAAGGGCCTTCGCTTCGCTCTCAAGGATGTAGCGGAGCTCTCGGGTGTTGGCCGCGGGGTGATCCTGATGCGGGTTGAGCCGAAGGAAAAGCTTCTCGCGGCGATTACCGTGAGCTCCACGTCCAAGCTGCTGCTGGATATGGGTGGCGGAAAGACGCGTCCTTCCGCGGCGGCCGACTTTCCCAAGATCAAGCGCGGTGGCAAGGGCAACAAGGTCGTGAAGCGCGGAACTGCTATCGGCCTTCGGCGGCGTTAGTCGTCGCTATCGAGTCCGATCGGAGCGGTTGTTTTCTCGAGGAGCGCCATGACCTCGACGTGGGGGGTCTGCGGGAGCATATCGTAAACACGAACTCGGCGCGTCGCCCAGCCTTCCCGAGCAAACCCTCGAAGATCTCGAACCAATGTTTCCGGCTCGCAGCTGACATATAGAATCTTGCGCGGGGCGAGTTCCACGATTGCTTCGCCAGCTTCCTGGCTAAGCCCTTTTCGTGGCGGATTGACGATCAGCGCCGAGGGTTTCTGAAATCCTTTCGCTTTTGCGATCTCGAGCACATTCTCCGCTGGCGCCGCAACGAACTCTGCCCGATGGCGCTTGAGGCGCCGGGCATTCGCCTGAGCGCATTCGATCGCGGCCTCGGAGGCTTCGATGCCGAGCAGGCGCGTATTGTGATTGATCGAGGACAGTCCAAGGGCGCCTACCCCGCAGTAGAGGTCAATGACCCCATCTGCCGCCCACACATCCAACCATTTAGCTGCTGTCGTATAGATCCGTGAGGCAATTTCGGTGTTGGCCTGAAGGAATGCGCCCGCACGAGATTCCAGCACGAGGTCACCAAATTTTTCCCGCAGCGCGGGTGGCCCTTTGATCTGCCGAATATCGGATGTGAGGAGATTGTTTCCGGTCTCTGCGTTCACGCATAGAAAGACCGATTCCAATTCGCGGTGGCGGTGCTGCATGCGCAGAATCAAGGTATTGAGCTTGGCAATTTTGTCTGTAGCGGAAACGAGAGTGAGGTGCGTCAGGGAGGTATGGTCGGAGGTTCGAGCCAGCGCGTATCGAAGCGCTCCCTCACCCGTGCGCTCATCGTAGATCGGAATCTCGAGTGCCTCGACTTCTTCGAGCAAGCTCCGCAGCAGTGGCTGCAGGCGTCTATGATGGACGATGCAACTCTCGGCGGGCATGACGCTGTGAGTGCCCGGCTTGTAGACACCGAGAATAAGTTCCTGATCATGAGTTTCGCGGTTCCGCCGATGGCGGAAGACGAGCTTGGCGTGGTTCCGGTAGCCGGTTTGGCGCGGGCTTCCAACGGGGCTGAGGAACTGGACCTCGCCCAATTCGGTTGCCTCGCGCACCATCTCCAAAACGCGCTCGTGCTTCGCGGTCAGTTGCTTGGTGTAGGATCGACCCATCCCGGGACAGCTGACACAGGCCGGGAAGTGACGACATTGCACCTGCTCGGACTTCGGAACACGACGATTTGGGGGACGTGATGTCCGTTGGTCCCCCCTGCCGCCGTCACGCTTGAAGTCGGTCCGGCCCGCGCCGCTCTCCGTTCGACTTCCTTGCGGGCCGCGCCTGTCATCTCTACCGGGTCCGCGTCGGTCATCGCGCGGAGGTCCACGTCGGTCGTCACGCGGAGGTCCGCGTCGGTCATCGCGCGGAGGTCCGCGTCGGTCATCATCACGAGGAGGCCCGCGTCGGTCGTCCGAGCGGTTCTCCCAGCGTCGGTTGGGAGGTCCGTCGGCACGCGCGGCGGGAGGGCCGCGCCGGTCATCTCTGCCGGGTCCACGTCGGTCATCACGCGGAGGCCCGCGTCGGTCATCACGCGGGGGTCCGCGTCGGTCATCACGAGGAGGCCCGCGGCGGTCATCCGAGCGGTTCTCCCAGCGTCGGTTGGGAGGTCCGTCGGCACGCGCGGCGGGAGGTCCGCGCCGGTCATCTCTGCCGGGTCCACGTCGGTCATCGCGCGGGGGCCCGCGTCGGTCATCGCGCGGAGGTCCACGTCGGTCGTCCGAGCGGTTCTCCCAGCGCCGGTTGGGGGGGCCGTCGGCTCGCGCGCCGGGAGGGCCGCGCCTGTCATCTCTGCCGGGTCCGCGTCGGTCATCGCGCGGGGGCCCGCGTCGGTCATCGCGCGGGGGCCCGCGTCGGTCATCACGAGGTGGCCCGCGTCGGTCATTCCTTCCGGGCCCGCCTCGGGCCTCGCGCGGAGGTCCACGATGGTCGTCCGAGCGGTTCTCCCATCGACGACCGGAGGTTGTGCTGCTCACGTTGTCGCGGCGTTCAGGTCCACCCGGAGAGCCTCTGTCGGCTCCCGGTCCTTCACTTCTGCCTTTTGGCGTGCCTGATCCGTCGTCGCGCCGCGAGTCGGTTCGGTCCGACCCGCGGTCGCTCCGACGATCACTCACGTACGGGATGCCTGATAGATCGATTCGATCGCTGTATCGAGGAGTCCGTTGAATTCGCTGTCACTCTGCTGCGCGGAGAGGCCTTGCGTCAGCGCCCGCGAGAAACTAGCGATCATGCCGTGATTCGCAGTGAGGCGTGTATTCGCCTCGTCGCGAGAGTAGCCGCCGGACAATGCGACCACTTTGAGCATTTTGGGGTGCCGAATCACATCCTCATAGAAGCCGCTTTCTTCCGGGAGAGTGAGCTTTACCATCACCGACTGCCCCTCGGGGAGCGCGTCAAGGTGGGCCAGCATCTCCTTTTTGAGGATCGCTTCTGCACCCGCCTTCTCCGGGCTGTTGATATCAACTTCCGGCTCCAGGATCGGACAGAGGCCATGCCCCAGAATCTGGCGACCGACCTCGAATTGCTGCTTTACGATCTCCGCGATGCCTTTCGGGTTCGCGAGCTTGATGACCGAGCGCATCTTCGTCCCGAAAACCTCATGCTTGACGGCTCGCTGGCACAGGGCGTCGAGCTCGGGCATCGGCTTCATGATTTGGACGCCGTCGGCCTCGTCGGCAAGTCCTTTGTCGACTTTGAGGAACGGCACCACGTTTTTTTCCTGCCAGAGATAACGAGCCGAGGGTACCCCCTCCACTTCGCGGTCCATGGTCATCTCGAAGAGAATGGCGCCAAGGACGCGGTCCCCCCCAAAGGATGGACTTGTCATGATCCGGGAGCGCATGGCGTGAATGAGATCGAACATTTCGCCTTCGTTCGCGTACTCGGACTCCTCGACGCCGTAGAGCTTGAGAGCCTTGGGCGTACTCCCACCGCTCTGGTCGAGTGCTGCAAGGAAACCGTTCTCGGATTGAACTTTCTTAAGCTGATCGTCGTGAATACTCATAGTCTGCCTGAACTTCCTGGTTTTTCGGCCTCTTGGTCGGAAGGCACTCGCTTCAACTAAAGCTAAAATCATCAGCCGGCGCGAGTGGGATCGGATTTGGTCCGAATCCGTTTGGGGGTCGGAGGCTCTTCGACGCCCAAGCGCAGGCTAGCAGCATTCCCCTCCCGGGCTCAATCATCGAATTTACTTCGATGGGAGAAATTCAGATGGCAATCTGGTCAGAAGCTGGCGAACGCCTTATGGTAACAGTTGGCTATGGCCAAACGGCAACAATTTGACGTGATCATCGTCGGCGGAGGGATCGCTGGAGCCTCCCTGGCTTATTTTCTCGGGCAGGCGGGTATCGGCAAGGTTCTGATCCTCGAGCGCGAGAATCAGTTGGCGGCCCATTCCACCGGTCGAAGTGCGGCCTCCATCAGTGAATATGACGAGAATGATGTCGTTTTGGACCTCAAAATCCTCGGTTCGCGATTTTGGCGCCGGCCCCCCGAGGATTTCGCGGATCACCCGCCGCTTACGTCCGTAGGTGTTCTGTCCCTTTTCGACGTCGCGGGGTTCGAGAAGCTGGAAGGCCGGGAAGGTGAACTGCGGGCGCGGGGCCTGGAGTTCGAGCTCATGCGACCCGATGCCGTTCGCGCCAAGGTACCTGCCCTGACCTTTCCCGGCATGGGAGGGGCGCTGTATGCGCCGCAGGATGGCCGCCTCGATGTGCATGGGATCTTGCAGGCCTATTTGCGGCATGCGCGCGCTGGCGGGGCGCAGATGGAGCTGGGTGCGGAGGTTCTCGGGCTCGTTCACTCCCAAGGCCGAATCAGCGGTGTGCGGCTGCGAGACCGAGAGGTCGAGGCTGGTTTGGTCGTGAATGCTGCCGGCGCCTGGGCGTCGACGGTGGGCCAGATGGCAGAGGCTCGCGCCGTGGAGCTCCAGCCCAAACGTCGATCCTTGTTTACGTTTGCAGGACCGGCTGATGTTGAATTCGGCAACTGGCCCATGGTCTGGAGCGACCCTCACGAGGTATACTTCGTTCCCGAGGCGGGCGAGATGATGCTGAGTCCGATGGACCAGGTTGCGATGGGCCCCTGCGATCCGAGCCCGGACGACGAGACCATCGCTGCCTCGCTCGAGCGACTGAGCGAGTTGGCCCCCTCTCTGGTTCCGCGCTCCATTCGTTCCCGTTGGTCGGGGCTGCGCACCTTTGCTGTGGATGGGGCACCGGTGATCGGTCCCGACCCCGACCGAAAAGGTTTTTTCTGGCTGGCCGGTCAGGGAGGCGCCGGGATCGAGACCAGTCCCGCCTACGGCCAGATCGCCGCAGATCTGATCGTATCGGGCCGCAGTAGTCGTTTCGAAGTCTCACGATTGGCCCCAGATCGCTTTCCGGTCACGAATGCAGCCGAAACGCTCGCCATGGCTCGCGATTCGGGTTAGGTACCGGCGGTTCCGAACGGGAGGCGTGGTGGTGGCGAAGAATTATACGGCCAAGGATATAACCGTTCTGGAGGGGTTGGAACCCGTCCGGAAACGACCGGGTATGTACATCGGGGGGGTCGATACGACCGGCCTGCACCACCTGCTCTGGGAGGTGGTCGATAACTCGGTCGACGAGGCGATGAATGGTCATTGCAGTCGAATCGAGGTGATCCTTGCCAAGGATGGCGAAACCCTGATGGTTTCCGATGACGGCCGCGGTATTCCGGTGGACATCCATAAAAAGTACAAAAAGCCGGCGGTCGAACTTATCCTGACGACGCTCCACGCGGGCGGGAAATTCGAGGCTAAAAATTACCTTCATTCAGGAGGTTTGCACGGAGTAGGCGCCTCGGTCGTGACCGCGCTTGCCGACAAGATGACTGTGCGAATCAAGCGTAGCGGGCATGAGCACGTGCAATCCTTCTCGCGCGGGAAGCCGACCAGTCGGCTCAAGAAGGGTCGCAAGATCCGGGGGACAGGGACCTCGATCGAATTCCATCCGGATCCCAAGATCTTCTCGAAGGTGAAGTTCAATCCCACGACGATTGCGGATCGCCTGGAGGCCAAGGCTTATCTGCATCAGGGCCTGACGGTCGTTTTTGAGGACAAGGCGAACAGCACCAAGCAGACCTACCATTATGAGGAAGGAATTCGCGCCTATCTCGAAAAACAACTCGAGGCAGGCAAGCGGAAGCGAATTCCGGCAGAGACTTTCCATGCGGCGAAGGAAAGCGAAGGCGTCCGAATGGAATGCGCTCTGGCCTGGACAGAGGACCCTAACGAAGAATTCGCATCGTTCGTGAACAGCATTCCGACCGGCGACGGCGGGACTCATGAAAACGGTCTGAAATCGGGCCTCGTCAAGGCGGTGCGCAACTATCTCGAGATTCATAGTCTGGTGCCTCGGGGTCTGGCGATCACGGCGGACGATGTCCGCGAGGGTGTCGTGGGGATCCTGTCCTGTTTCATGCCGGAGCCGCAGTTTCAGGGGCAGACGAAGGACCGACTCAACAACCCGGAGGTGGCTGCCGCGGTGGACTCCTTTATCAGGAGCGCTGTCGAGAACTGGCTCAATGGAAACCCTTCGTCGGCAGAGGCGATCTCCAACCGGGTGATCCTCGCAGCCCGTGCGCGGAATGCTTCTCGTGCAGCGGCCAAAGAAGTCGCGCGCAAAAGCGCTGTATCCCATCGACTCAATCTTCCCGGGAAGCTTGCGGATTGTTCTTCCACAGATCCGCGAAAGTCCGAACTCTTTTTGGTGGAAGGCGAGTCAGCGGGAGGGTCCGCCAAGCAGGCGCGGGATCGCAAGTTTCAGGCAATCCTGCCTCTGCGGGGCAAGGTCCTGAATACCGAGACCGCGAGTCGAGCAAAAGTGCTGGCGAATGCGGAGCTCGCAGACATCGTCAAGGCTATGGGCTGTGGCCTCGGCTCGGACTATGACGCCAATAAGCTGCGCTATCACAAACTCGTTTTGCTTATGGACGCGGATTCCGACGGGCACCATATTGCCACCTTGCTGCTCACCTTTTTTTACCGACATATGCCGCAGTTGATTGCGGATGGGCACCTCTTTCTGGCGGTTCCGCCGCTTTATCGTGTCGATATCGGGAAAGAGACGCACTGGGCGCAGGACGAAGAGGAGAAGGCTTCGATCGTGGCCAAGTCCAAGAGCCGCGCGATCCCGCAGGTCACCCGATTCAAGGGATTGGGGGAGATGAACCCCGACACGTTGAAGCTCACCACTCTGAATCCGGATTCGCGTGCGATGCTGCGCGTGACGATCGATGACGCCGGCACGACCAATACAATGATCAGCTCGCTGATGGGACGCGATGTCGCGCCGCGCTATGAGCTGATTATGGAACGAGCGGCGGCCGTCGCTGACGTGGATATTTGATCTATTGAGGGTGGCGCGCGGAAGCGTTAGCCATTCAGGATGATCGAGGAAGTTGAGGCAAAAGACGCGGCCGAGCGGATTGCGGCCACTCCCGGTGCAGTTCTTCTGGATGTGCGCGAGGATGAAGAGCTGCGTATCGTGGCGGTCGAGGGGGCAACGCATATCCCGATGGGTGATATTCCCGGCCGGATCGCCGAGTTGGATCCGGATACCGAGATTTATTGTCTTTGCCACCATGGGATGAGGAGCGCCCAAGTGGCCGGATTTCTCGTGCAGCAGGGTTTCGAGAAAGTCCGGAATGTCCGCGGCGGAATCGATGCGTGGGCAATCTTCGTCGACGAATCACTGCCGCGGTATTGAGGCCCATGCCCGTGGCGTTCGAGGCGGGTCAGGCTCATAGTCTGGCGATCGATGGACTGAAGCTGCACGCACGCTCTTATGGCGGCAACGTCGGCACGCCGGCCTTGATGTTTCTGCATGGCGGCATGGCGCATACCGCATTCTTCGACCCATTGGCGTCTTTCCTGACCTCCGTGACGCGTCCGTTCTCGATGGATCGGCGAGGCCACGGGGATAGCGATTGGACCGAGAAGGAGAACTACGGGTTTCGACGGGATGTCGAGGATCTCGAGGAGGCCTGCACCCAACTCGACCCGGGCCCCTGGATTCTCGTGGGCCATTCGCAAGGGGGGGTCTTGACGGTCCCGACCCTGCTCCGCGACAATCTGCCGATTGCCGGCGCCGTCCTCCTGGACATCCCCTACGACCCGATGGCTCCGGAGATGCGCAAGACCGGGGATCGATTGCGGCGGATTCCGCAAATTCGTTATCCCTCCGAGGCCACCGCCAAGCGCGGCTTCCAGCCATACCCCCTGCCCCATCGAGCTCCCGACAACGTCGTGAAATATCTCGCCGACCGAAGTTTTCGTCCGTCGGGGGATGGCGGTTTCTACTCGAAATTTCATTGGACGAGGATGCGCGCGCTCCGCGAACACGATGCGGGCTTGCTCGAGGATTTCCCTGAGCAGTTCCGTCGTATCTCTTGCCCGGTACTCGCTGTTCGCGGGGGGGATTCCACGATTCTCTCAGCCGAGGATCATGCGGAAATGGTCAGGCGGCTGCCCGAGGGGCGCGGCGTCACGCTTCCTGAAGCGACGCATAGCCTGCATCTGGAACAGCCTGAGGCTGTGGCCGCAGCGATCGCGGATTTTCTGACGGAGCTCCCCGAGTGCCGACCTGACGCCTAAGGCTTGGCGTCGGCGAAGTTGCCCGAAAGAAGCTGTGCGAGAGGGCGGGTTTGCGTCATTCGACCGAAGAGAATTCGCATCACGGCGGTGATCGGTGTGGCCAGTAACATGCCGACAACGCCCCAAAGAACGCCCCAAACCATCAGCGCCACGAGAATGGCGACGGGATGCAATTCCAGTGAATCACCCATCACCAAGGGTTCCACGACGTTTCCGATGCCGAAGTGAATCGTCCCGGGAATCAAGATCGCCGCGAGGCCTGTGCCGAGACCGATTTCCGGATTCAGCAAGAGGATCGGGAGCGGTAGAAGTGTTGAAATCACCGACCCGACTGTCGGGATGAAGTTCAGAAGGAAGGCAAAGAGCCCAAACACAAGCGCCAACTCTACCCCAAGCAGGTTCAGGCAGGCACCCACGAGCAGGCCGGTGATCGCAGACACGATCACCTTGGCGACGAGAAAACTCTTGACCTGTTGTTCCGCCTGCCCCCACACGCCGGCTCGAGCTTGCCGGCCGCTGAAGCCGATCAGAAGGAATATGGAAAAGACCGATACCAGCAAAGCCTGCGACAAGAGGTCGAGAATCGCCGTAGTCGTGCCAACCAACATGCCGCTGACGGTTTCGAGCGGAATCTTGGCGAGAGGTTTCCGAATTTCGGCTTCGGTAATGCCGAATCGCTCCAAAGGCAGCACCTTGGTGGCCCAGTCCAGAAGTTGATTCATGCCCTTCTGGTATTCGCCAGCGCTCGCCGCCAGTTGGGTGACGGCACTCGACACGATCGTGAAGCCGAGTACGCAAAGTCCCGCTGCCAGAACCAGCGTGATGAATACGGCCAAGGCTTTCGGGAGGCGCATCCATCGCATCATCAGATCCGTTATCGGGGCCAGCCCCAGTGCCAGAAATGCGGCGAGAACAAACGGAATTACGACAGATTGGAGCCAATACAGGGCCCCCCCCACGACGACGGCCGCGATCAGCAACTGGCATGTGGTCTGGATTTGCAGATCCGCGACGACGCTGGGGCTATCCTGCTTCATGTGGCTCCTTCCCACGGCAACAGGGTTACGTCAATCAGCCCTGCTCGAGAGTGTCCGAATCTCCTGTTGCCCGAACCGGCCACGGCGTAGCGAGAGGCCCGCAGAGCTGTGTCCCCGTTGCGCGGCGTTTCCCCAAGGCGGGTCATACGGACGGCCGCAGGTGCACGGAATTCATTGTCATAGCTTGCCTGGCGTCCCGAACGGCGAGAGCTTGTGACGGAATGCCGGATATGAGAAAGCGCAGTGATGGCAACGCAGAAGACGGTCTTGGTGGAGCGCGAGGGTCGGATCCTGACCATCACATTGAATCGACCGGAGAAGCTCAACGCCTATAACCAGGCGATGAAGGATGAGCTGCGAGCGGCGTGGATCGAGGTTCGTGACGATCCCGATATTTGGTGCACGATCATCACAGGCGCTGGCCGGGCGTTCTCCAGCGGCGCAGACGTGTCCTCGCTGGAGAAGAAAAAGTTCACCAAGCCGGATCGGTTTCGTGAACTGGCCATGATCGAAACGATTCGCGACCTGCCGACGCCGCGGCGGCTCGGAGTGATGAAGCCGGTAATCGCAGCGGTCAATGGCGTCTGTAACGGTAACCTCCTCGACCTGGTGACGGAGTCCGATATTCCGATCGCCTCCGATCGGGCCACTTTCATGGACTCTCATGTCTCGCTTGGATTTGTCTCGTCTCATGAGGTTGTTAATTTGGCACGTCGAATTCCGGTTGCCGCGGCAATGCGGATGGCACTGTTAGGCGCGAAGGAAAAGATGCCGGCTGATCGCGCTTTGCAGTTGGGGCTGATCACCGAGGTCGTGCCGCACGACGATCTGATGGCGCGTGCTCGAGAGTTGGCGGGTCTGGTTTGCGAGAACGCACCGCTCGCGGTCTGGGCAACCAAGATGGGGATCGTCCGCGGGCTGGGCTTGCCCGTGGAGCAAGCGGAAGAGATCGCTGCGGGGTATCTCGAGATCGGCGAGCAGACCGAGGACCACGCGGAAGGCCCGCGCGCCTTTGCGGAGAAACGTCCTCCTCGTTGGAAGGGTCGCTAGGCGCGGGCCCCGTCGTCGAGGATCACCCGCGGGCTCTGAAAGGATGCCGGCAGGACTTCGCCTATGATTTGGAAGTCAGTGCCTTCGATTGGATCCGCCTGGATCAGACCCACGGCTTTCTCCGGAGGGACCGCGGCGAGCAGTCCTCCGGAAGTCTGGGGGTCGAGTAGGAGTGCGATCCCTCCTGCGGCGTGGACCCCCTTCGCCTCGAGTTCGACCTCTTCGAGATAGGGCTGCAAGGCCTCGCTGCCGGTGGCAGACCAACCGACTGCGGCGAGTTCGCGAGCGCCCGGCAGTGCGGGCAGTTTGGCTAGATCCAACCGCGCCCGAACCTCGCCGGCAGCCAGCATCTCCAGCGCATGCCCGAGAAGACCAAACCCGCTGATATCAGTGCACGCATGAGCTCCGGTCTGCCGGAATACCTCGGCCGCAGAAGCATTGCTTTGGCGCATCGAGGCGATACTCGATGCCCACCAATTGGCGGGACACTCGCCCCCGCGAGCGGCCGCGAGCAGAATCCCGGTACCCAGAGGCTTGCTCAATACGAGGAGGTCGCCGGGTTGCGCGCCGCCCTTTGTCAGCGGATCGTCACCGATTTCACCGAATACGGTAAAGCCGATCAGCGGCGTTTCGACTTTTACCGAGTGGCCCCCGAGAATTTCAACGCCAAGTTCGGCGAAGGCTTTTTGCGCGCCTCGCTGAAGGGCCGCGAGATCGTTGGCGGTCCCTTGGGCGGGCAGTCCCGCGAGAACCAATGCTTGTCGGGGCGTTGCTCCCATCGCATAAATATCACTGGCTGCATTGATCGCACCGATCTCCGCCACCAAGGCCAGGTCGTCGGCGAAGGGCGGGAAGGCGTCCGTTGTGACGACGACCCGACGGTTGGCGGCGGCTGTGAAAATCGCAGCATCGTCGCGGTCGGCGAGCGTAATCGTCACACGGCCCTGTTCGCGGCCGGTTGGGTCGGACGGCTCGTTGCCTGTGCTCTTGAAGATCGCTTGATCCAGGATCTCGGGCGCGACTTTTGCCGAGCACCCTCCGCAGTCGCCCATCTCTTCCTGCATTCGGGGGTCGGGGCCGGTAAACGAGTCGACTCTGGGGGGCCGATGCTGGCTCAGGAACCGTGTATCGATCTGCTTTTTGAGTTGCCACCAGATCTTCCCATGACGGGTCCGGCCTCGATAAATGGCGAGGGCGCGTCCGTCGCCGGTCGAGAGAAGTCGCAGGAAATCTTTCTGGGGTCGGTAGGGCTGCAATCGCCCCCTTCCCCGCATGGCAGCACGAAGATTTTGGTTGAGGACAGGGCCCTGGCGCACGGCGTGGACCCCGGAGCGGGGTGTCATGGGAAACTGGTCGATTTGGGCCGTGTCGCCGGCTGCGAAAACAGAATCGGTTCCGCGACATCTTAAATCCCGGCCGGTGAGCAGAAAGCCGTCAGCCGTGGTGACCAATCCGCTCGTGGGTAGCCACGAGAATGGAGCAGCTCCCGTCGCCCAAAGAATTGTCTGGCCGCGGAAAATCTCGCCCGCGGCTGTACGCACGCCGCTGGCATCCGGTTCGAGACGACCCAGGCCGCGCCTTACCTCGATCCCGTATTGCTCGAGCAGATCCAACGCTCGCTGCTGTGCGGCCCGAGAAACGTCCGGGAGAACCTGGGACGCAGATTGGAGAAGGGAGATGTTCGCTTCGGGGACATCCCGCAAAGCGGCACGGAAGGCGAAGGCCAGTTCGACTCCGGCAGCGCCACCACCGATGACCAGAAGCTCAGGGTCCCGTGTGCCGGCGCGAATCTCCGCGACAGCGTGCTGAATTCGAGTGAGCGCGCTGGTCAGTGGCCGCACCGGAATAATCCCCGGGTTCGTGGCGCCGTCAGGCATATCCTGCATCCGGGCTCCGATGTCGAGAGAGAGGACGTCGAAATCCAGATTTGCGCCGGACACAAGGCGTATCGTTCGTTCGCCGCTATCAACCGCTGCGACGGCATCTTCGAGGAAACGCACACGCGCACGAGCGGCCAGCGCGGCAACATCGATGGTACATGCATCGCGCGGGAACAGGCCCGCAAGCATGCCGGGCAGCATCCCTGAGTAGAAGGTTTCCCGATGTGGGTTCACCAGCGTGATTTCATTGCCGGGAATGGGCGCCATGATCAGGGACCGCAGGACCGCTAACTGCGCGTGGCCTCCCCCGGCCAGAACCAACTTTCTCGGCAGCTTTCTGGTCACTCGCCTGATTCAGGTTTGGGGCTGGCTTCCGCTCCGCCGGAGTCGGAAGAGCGTCGTTTGCGCCGACGGCGCTTCTTCTTGCCCCCTTCTTCACCCGCCCCCGTCGTTGCCGAGCCAGATGATGATGCGCTTGAGGCGCTTTTACTGCGGGGGTTTCCACCCCGGCTATCACGACGATTGCCGCCGCTACTGCCGCCGCGTCCACGCGAGTCGCCGGGGCGTCCTCCTCGCCCACCGGGGCCAGGCTTGCGCGGTCGACGAGGCGCGCGCTTGAATTCGACCAGAAGTTCGCTGTCCGGGAAGTCGTATGGCAATTTGAAACCGACGTACTTTTCGATCGCTTCAAGTCCCTCGACGTAACGTTCACACGCCAGAGAGATCGCTGTACCTGAAGCGCCTGCGCGTGCTGTGCGCCCGACGCGGTGCACATAGTCTTCGGCGTCGAGGGGAAGATCGAAGTTGATGACATGCGAGACATCTTCGATATGGAGCCCGCGTGAGGCGACGTCCGTAGCGACAAGAATGGGCACGGTCCCTTCGCGAAACTCCTCAAGAATTCGCATCCGCTTGCGCTGGTCGATATCGCCGGTGATCTGTTCGGCTCGATAGCCGTTCAGTTCCAGAGTTCGGACGATGTCGTCGGCCATGCGGCGCATATTCGTAAAGACAAGCGTGCGCTCGGGTTGTTCCTTTTTCAAGAGGCCGAAAAGTGTCGGGAACTTTTCGTCTTGGCCCACGTGGTAAAGTACGTGCTCGACTTTTTCGGCGGTGACCTGTTCCGGCTGAATCTCGACCTTGACCGCGTCATTCATGAAGACGAAGGCGAGCTCCATCACATCGAACGAGAGTGTGGCCGAAAATAGCAGGGACTGGCGCTCCTCCGGGGGTGGGCAACGTTTCATCAAAAAACGCAGGTCCTTGATGAAGCCCATGTCGAACATGCGATCGGCTTCGTCAACTACGACGGTTTCGATTGAGCGAAGATCGTAGACGTGCTGCTTGTAATAGTCGATCAAGCGGCCCGGCGTTCCGATCAGAAGATCGACTTCCTCGGCGAGATCTTCGCGCTGCTTGCGATAATCCACTCCGCCGTAAACGACCTGAACTTTAAATCCGGTTTCCGCTCCCAGAAGTTTCGCGTCGTTTCCGATCTGGATGGCCAACTCGCGGGTGGGCGCGATGACCAGAGCGCGTGGCGCTCCTTTTTTGCGCTCACGTTTGTTGAGCAGCAGTCGAGAGAATACGCTGATCAGGAAGGCCGCCGTTTTGCCGGTGCCGGTTTGTGCCTGACCAGCGACATCTTTCCCACCAAGCGTGATTGGCAGCGTTTTGGCCTGAATTGGGGTGCAATTCTCGAATCCGGCTTTCGCGATACCCTTTTGCATTTCGTCGGGCAGGTCCAGCTCGTCAAAGCGGACGATTTCTACCTCCTCAGAGCGGTGGGTCGCGACCGGGATGGATGGGGCTTCAGTTGTTTCTTCGTTCATTCGTTGCTCAAAGGCCCCGAATTCATGGAGCTCCCTGCCCGACCTTTAGCAGAGCAAGCTGTTTGCTTCCATGTGGGCGAAAATGGCCTCGACGGAGCCCCTCAAGCGGAGGGGATCAGGCCCGCAGGCCCCACCAGGCCACGGCCCCGACGACAAGGACCTGGATCTCGGTGATCACCGCCCCACGCCATTGATCGGTGAGCGCGGCGGTGACCAGAACCAGCGCACTCACGGCAACCACGATCGGAAGGACGAATCGATCGGCGTCCGGATTCGAGGCCTCGGGCTCGGTGGCCTCAGGCTTTGCCGATCGTTTCTTCTGTCCTGACTTTCTCGATGATTTGCCCATGGATTGATTCGAATCATGCACCGGGGCTTGCTGCAAATCGAGACAGGCTGGTCCTGTAGCCGGCTTGCTGCAGAATTTGCTGGATCTCTGCGGCGTTTTCGCCGCAGAGCGCGAGGATCGCGCCGCCACCGCCGGCACCTGTCAGTTTGGCGCCGAGCGCGCCTCCCTCGAGAGCGACTTCGACCGCGTCGTCCAGTTCGCTCGTCGAAACCCCGAGCGCGCGGAGCAATCCGTGATTCATGGTCATGGCATCGCCGAGGAAAGCGAGGTTCCCGGCACGGAGCGCTTGATCAGCCTCGCCAACTAGCGCGGTGATGGCATCGAAGACTGGCTGATAGATTGCGGGCTGCGCGCGTGCCCGGTCCCCCAGCGCACCGACTGTCGATGAGGTTGTGTGCCGGGTGCCGGTCTCCACGAGCAGTAAAACCAGTTCAGCGCCCAGGGGCACGTTCTCGTAGGCGAGCGGCGGACCGATCTGGAAGCGCAGCACGCCTCCCATCGCCGCTGTTGTCGCGTCAATCCCCGAGGGCCGGCCGTGAAAGATTTTCTCGATGCTATTGGCGGCCACGGCCACCTCTGCATTCGACCAGATCTCCTCTTGCCCGGCCAGACAGGCTCGCACGAGACCGACCGCGAGCGCTGCGGAGCTGCCGAAGCCGACCGCCTCGGGTAACTCGCTCCGGATCGACAAGGAAAGACCGATGCTATCGGGGATTCCGGTAAGAGAGGCGGCTTGTCGGAATGCCTCCGCCAGACGCGGATCAGCACCCGTGGGCACATCGCGTGCCTGTTCCCTTGCCGGCTGCAAGGAGATTTCGACGCCCTGCTCCAGCCCTGCCGCGATTGCGGGGCTGCCGTGGACGACTGCATGCTCGCCCAGGAGGATGACTTTGCCCGAAGCCCACCCCGTTGCTCTCTCCGCTCTGAATTGTGACATCCGGGTCGAACGGGGGCCGTCAGGCCTTCGCATCCTCGGCAAGCAAGCGTCGCGCAGCCTCAATTTTGATCTCGCCCTTTTGGATCAGGAGCTCGGCGATCTCCTCGACGCGATCGTCGGGCACCCCGGCCCCAGATGCGACTGCTCGCGCGTGCCGCGCCATATGACCTTTCTGGATGCCTTCGGTCGCCAGGGCGCGAAGAGCCCCGAAGTTCTGTGCGAGGCCGACCGCGGCCATCACGGAAGCGAGTTCGGTGGCCTTCTCGCAGCCAAGAAGTTTCAGTGCGAGGCGCGCTCGTGGATTGCCGTCGACCGTCGCGCCGACCACGCCTACGGCGATCGGAATTTCGATTCGGCCGCGGAGTCCCTGCTCCGTTACCCGCCATGTAGACAGCGCTGTATAGCTGCCTTTCTGTGCCGCGAAGGCATGGGCGCTGGCTTCCAGGGCGCGCCAGTCGTTCCCGGTGGCAATGGCGACCGCATCAATGCCATTCATGATGCCTTTATTATGGGTGGCTGCGCGATAGGGGTCGGCCTCGGCAAAGAGGCTCGCCAGTTCGATAGCGCGGGCGACTTCGGCACCGGAGCGATCCGGCATCTCCAGAGCTGCAAACGTATAGAGGGCCTCGGCTCGCGAGACTCGCCGGTCCGGCAAGTTGGAGAGGATGCGGAGGTGGGCCCTGCCACCTGAAAGCGCCGCGATTTCCGGTGCCAATTCCTCGGCGATGGTATTGATTGCATTTGCGCCCATCGCGTCGCCAACATCGATATGGAGATGGACCACGACAAAGGTATGCTCCATGGGCGCGGGCAGAATCCGGACGTCGATGCTCCGCGCGCCCCCACCGCGTCGCGCCATGCCCGGCGCCAGCGCGTCGATCCGCGCCATCAAAGTGCCACTGGCGGCTTCGATCGAAGCCTTGGCTTGTTCTGGGTCGGGGACATCGACCAGTTGGATTTGGGCGATCATGGAGGATGGGTCGCTCTCGGCTCGAAAGCCACCTCCATCAAGTGCCAGACGGGCCGCGTTCGAGGCTGCAGCGATGACGGAGGGCTCTTCGGTAACCATCGGGACCAAACGGTCCTCGCCATCCACTCGAAAATTCAGTGCGACCCCCATTGGGAGTGCATAAATGCCCACGGTGTTTTCGGTCAGTTGTGCCGCGCGCGACAGGGCGAGCGGCGCTTCATTGCGCAGATCCGCCATTTCTTCCGGGTTCAAATCCCAACGTCTGGCCAATTCCTCCTGGCGGTCGGCAATGGAAAGCCTGTGAAAGCCCGAGATTCTAGACTCTTGTTTGTGTTTCATCGAGCGCCTTTCCCCCGCTTGGAGGGGGCGGTCTCCCACTGCCGAAGCTTGGGCCCCCGGATGTGGTCGGCCTTGCCCAGCTCTCGCAGGTTCTTGCTACCCGTCAAGAGCATCGCGATCTTGAGTTCGTGTACCAACTGTTCGACAAATTCCATCGCGCCCGGGACCCCACCCGCTCGGTAGGCCTGATACACCGGGAGAGCGACGCCGGCGATGTTCGCTCCGAGCGCGATGGCGCGAGCGATATCGAGGCCGGTACGAATTCCACCGCTGGCGATCGTGGTCAGGCCCAGACCCTGCACCTGCACAAGACTGCCGGCCGTCGGGATGCCCCACTCGCGGTACACTTCGCCGGGGCCCTGACCAGGAGTTTCGCGCAGGGCCTCGATCCGGATCCAGGAGGTTCCTCCTGCCCCGGAAAGGTCGAGGTTGCGGATCCCGGCCTCCTTGAGCCGAACGGCGGTGGCACGGGAGATTCCGCAGCCCGTTTCCTTGGCGATCACGGGAACTTGAAGGCCTCTCTTCAAGCGACGGAAAGCTTGCAGGCCTCCACGGAAATCTCGATCGCCCTCGGTTTGGATCATTTCCTGACCTACATTGAGATGGAGGCAGAGGCCGTCTGCCTCAAGAGAATCGATCAGCGGAGTATATTCCGGAAGTTTCATGGTGCAGGCCTGCCCAAGCCCGATATTCGCAAGGACGATGGTCGTCGGTGCGTATTTGCGGACCTCGTAGGTCCAGGCCGAGTCGGGACGGCTTTGCATTGCTCGTTGGCTTCCCACTCCGAATGCGATTCCGCAGGCTTCTGCGACTTTCGCCATATCGCGATTCACCGCGAAGGCCTGACGTGTGCCCCCCGTCATTCCTGTAATGATCAGAGGCACCGCCAACGTCTTGCCCAACCACTTTCTGGTGGTGTCGAGTTGATCATAGGAGACATCCGGCAAGGCTTCGTGGATGAGTTCGACCTCTTCCAAAAGGGTGGTTTTGTGCTCGGTGCCGACATCTTCGCGCAGGCATAGGTCCAGATGGTCCTGCTTGCGTTCGGCCAGAAGGTCTTCCGCGGTGGATTTTTTTCGGCCGCTCATCGTGTGCTCTCCTGTTGCGCTACAGCACCGTTTCCGGTGGTTTTCAGAGCAACGGTTCCAAGGGAATTAATCACCGTGTCCTTTTGCCAGAACGGCGGCTCCGGTGCACGGATGAGCGCAACGGCGCAATCACCGCCGCCCGCTCCCGAGGGCTTGATGGACAATGCGCTCTCTGCGCGACTACGCGCTTGCAATCGACGCAGTTCCGGGCTCCAGACCGGTATGCCGGAAATCACCGGAAGGCGTGCGAAGAGTTCCCCACCGTCTGCGAGTGCTCGAAGTGCGAGATCCGCGTTGTTGTTCAAGCAAGCCTTCCGGAAATCCTGGGTGGCCTCGGTCATGCACGTGTTCCAGGCGCGCAGGGCTTGCGCGCCCGCCTCGCTCAGGGGGCCGTGTCCTGCAAGTGCGTGGCGAAAATGTGCTGCGCGTGGGCCGCTGCGCGCGGGTCGTCCGGTCGCCAGGGCCCGGAGGTCCAAACCCGCCGGGAGCTCGAGTGGGGCGACCGAAAGATCAGGCAGATTCGTACGCGCCGCTTCGCTGATATTGCGGGGCGGTGGTGCGTCGCCAATGCCTTCCACCCAGGCCAACCCGCCTGTGGTGATGGCCGCGACGTCGGCACCGGAGCCTCCCTGCTGTGCCAGTCGGTGTGCCTGAACTCCGAGCGTGATGCGGCGAGTTTGGTCTCGAATCGATGCCGCGCCCGGGAGTTCGGCGACTCCGGCGAGAATCGCCGCCGTGATCGCGGCGCTGCCTCCAAGGCCGACTTTTGGGGTGCCTCGGTCCAGGGTTTCGGCGGGGGCAATTTCGAGGTCCAGATCTGCGATCCCTGCTGCGCGACACCCGACCTGCACTGCGGCCACGGCGAAGCGCATGCTCTCGGGGGCTCTGTTCACTTCTTCCAAATTCGGAGGACAAAGGTAGGATTCCCCACCTTTGCGGATGATCCGGATCTGACCGGACCCGGAGCGCGCGGAAATCTGGCATTCCAACCGCCTGTCCGTTGCGCAAAGAACGGCGGGCTCACCGGCCGTCACGGCGTACTCGCCGAGCAGGAATAGCTTTCCGGGAGCGCTGGCGCTTATTTCCAAGGGGCCTTGCCCTCAAGAACACGAACACCACTGCCGGCGCGAGCTTGTAAAACCCGCAGGACGGCGGGGACCGATTCGAGCTTCGCTGCCACGGCCCCCATATCTTGTTGTTGACAGAGAACTTTGACTTGAGGCCCTGCGTCCATTGTGAAGTAGGCGTCGAGGCCCGTCGCGCGCAGTTCGCGTACCGCTTCCATGACGTGCAAGGTTGCCGGTTGCCAATAAAGGACGGCCGGTCGAGCGGCCATGGTGACTGCGTGCATGCGCAGCGTGCTTTCCTCGGTGATTCTGCCGACGGTCGGAAAATCCCGGGCATGAATCGCGTGACGCATCGATTCGAGGTCATCTTCCTGTGCGGCCAGCCATCCAGAGTAGAGAGGTGAGGTTTCGGCGACGTGCTGCATCGCATCGCGAGAGGATGTTTTCTTTTGGCCTTCGTCCAGGATCGCAACGACCATTCCGAGCGCCCAGTCTTCGGCTGGCAGGAGAGGATCCGCGAAGGAGTCGTCGCCGCCAGGGTCGGTGCCACGGTGCCATTCGACGAGGCCTCCGAAAACCGAACGAGAGGCGGAGCCGGATCCCCGTCGAGCGATCGCCGAGAGTTCGCGACGGGATGCAGATACCTCGAGGAACGAAAGCGCGGCAGTGGCTGTTGCGCAGTAGATGGCTGCGGAGGACGCCAGACCGGCCGCGACCGGAAAATTCGTCTCTATATTTACTGCCAGCGGGGTCTCGCTATCGTACGTTCTGGCGACCCAGTCCAGAAAACTGACCATTTGGTCGTATGCCCTTCCAGGGACCGTCTTGCCGCGGCTCGTAAAGCGATCGGCGGGACGCATCGAAATGGTCGCCTCGGCCTCGAGCCCTTCGAGCGTCAGGGAAATGCTCCCGACTGCCGGCAAATTCGCTTCGGGGTCGCGCTTGCCCCAGTACTTCACGAGCGCCACGTTGGCACACGCGCAAGCTTTGGTCACTCGTTCCGTATTGTCCACCCTCTGCAGTTACTCTGCCCCTCGCTCGGTGGCAAATCTCCGCCGATCAAACGGAGAAGTGGCAACTTTTCGCCGATCGGGACCGAGGCTGGTCCAATTTCGGTGATGCAGAACAGGGCACGGCATTTGCGTAACTGTGAAGAGCAAGGGTTGGAGGGCTCTCGAATATCTATGGCGTTCGCCCGTCTTACCTCAAGTCAGCCGGAGGTGCGTCCGGCGGAGGATACAGAAATGCAAATAAAAAATGATATCAAGGTTCGTGATATGCGTCATCAACTCGAGATGACTCAGGAAGAATTCGCTCAGGAACTCGGAATCACCGTCAGTACCGTGAACCGATGGGAAAACGGACATTCCAACCCGAGTAAACTGGCGCGAGCCACTCTGGAGCGAATGGCCTCCCGTCATGGCGTGGTGGTCGCGGCACCCCACAGACCCGCGAGGTTCCCGTCAGGAGACTGAAAAGGATTACGGACCTCGGAAGAATCTGAGGCTTTCGGCCGGCCCGGCCGACAGCGCGAGCGGCGGAGGTGATCCGAGGGCGCGTGAGGCCGGGTTGATATCTTGTTTGGGGTTCTGTGATTACCGGCGATCTTGCTCGGGTACGGGACTTGAACAGGAGGTTACGTCGGCGGGCCGTCAACTCCGTTCCGGCCCCAGGTCCTGCTCAGGCGTCGAACTCCAGAGGTAAGGGGTTTGTCGGGGTCGTGGCTTCCTCGGGTTGCGTTCCGAACCGGGCTTGCAGTCCGAGTATGGCTCCAAGGTGGACCAGATCTTTCTGGTCCAGCAGGAGCATAGCCATATCAGCTTCGCTGAAGGTATTTTCCATACCTTTACGATAAGCCCGAAACAGGCGTGCGCAAGCCCCAAACGGGCCGTTGCTCGGCCCTCGATTCCGGGACCGTGCCGCCGGGGAAAGGTTGTCTAGCGATGGTCCCCGGTGAACCGAAATTCGGTCGTACCGTCGAGTTCCTCGGGGCTCACGAAATAATCCCCGTCGGTTGTGACATTCCAGATTCCGGACGCGGTTGCCTGGTCTCCGCCCGAGACCGCACCTGCGATCCCGCCCACGAAGGCCCCGGTAACGCCAACGACCAATTTCACGGGAAAGTATAAAATACTGCCGATGGTGGAGCCTACCGCCAGCAAAGCTCGCTTTGTTCGGTCAAGATTGGGCGAGTCGCTCCTCGGCTGCTGGCCGCGAGACTCGAGCTCGCCGGGCTCGGCATAATTGGACCATTTCCCGAGATCTCCGCCACGGGCTCCCTCGGTCGATTTGATGGGGGCCCCGACAATCACGGCCTCCACGTTACCAGCTTTTTCCACGGTCAAGACTTCGTCCTCGGCAACGGCGAGAGCGTCGGCTGCGGCAGCCGCGGGAAGGAACGTCACTGCCGCCCCTGCGAGGCAAAGGCTGAGGATCAGGCGCTTCGAGATTGCCTGAGGGCGGACGGTCGGTCTGGTCGGTTCTTGAATCATTTTTTCCTCTCCGAGTCGGAATTCCTTTCCAAGCTTGCCCGCTACGGTGCTCTGGATCAAGCCCTCCAGATTTTTCGGGGCATTTTCAAGGGTTTGGCAGCAAGACCTTCGTAATCTTTACCGCCTATCCTTGCGGAGGGGGACCCGTGCGCTACCCTTTGCGTCGGTCGACCCTTTTATGACGGAATTTGCTCGATGCTTTTTGTTGGTGCTCTGCCAAAGCGCGGTCGGCGGGATGCTTTCGCTTGCCGTCCCGCCCTTCAGGGATGTGGAGCGCGGATTCTACAAGTCCACAGGGGTCATCTACTTTCTTTTCGGTCTGCTCGGGGCTGGCGGTACCATTTATCTATATTTTTCCCGGCCGGAGAGCTCGATCGGGGCCGGAGAGACGGCCTTGTGGATGGCCTTCCTCCCGGTGATGGCTCTCTATGTATCGACCCTTTGGGGCGAGGCGGAGTTGGCGCGGGCGCGACTCTTCCCGCTCGGCCTGGGGCTCGGATTTCTGGCCTTGGGCGTGAGCGCCGTGTCCCTGTCGTCCGAATTCGGTTTTGCGGTTCAGGTTCTTGCCGTTCTGACGAGCTTTGCCGGCGCGGGCGTCCTCGGGGGCGTTTGGACCGGAATGTGGTTCGGCCATTGGTATTTGATCGATATCGAAATGGATATCGAGCCCTTTCGGAAGTGCTTTCGGTTTTTTCTGGGAACCCTGATTTTCGAGACTGCGGTCCTCGCCATCGGCATCTTCGGCATGTGGCTGCTCGGAGGCTCCGGTGAAGAGCGCTTCTTTGGGTACTCGACGGCTGTGGCCCTCCGAGTGCTCCTCGGTCCTCTGCCCGCTCTCGGGATTGCGCTGATGGTCTATCGTGTCTTGGTCATCCCGCAGACCATGGCCGCAACCGGCTTATTCTATATCGAGCTGATATTCGTTCTCACCGGAGCTTTTATCGGCCGGTACATCACCTTCCTGACCGGATTTCCTCTCTGAATCGAGAGGCGCGGGAAAGAGCCGAGATGCCCGCAGGCCTCGTGACGTCCAGCCGACATCGAAACCGACTTCAAGACCTTCCTTCAGCGCTATTTCGGGGGGCTTGCCGCGGAACGCCTTGGCCAAGGTGACGAATTGCAGGTCGAATTCGACCTCACGACCTGTCGCACTGCGCAGGAGGCCTCGTCGGGTGGCGTGCGAAAGGCGCACGACAGTGCCGCGGTAGAACAGCTCGGCGGGCGCGATGTCAGACATAGGCCGGTACACAACCAGCGAATCTTCCGGCACGCAATCCCGTAGATGCGATTGTCTTCCGAATTCTGTAGTTTGTTTATGTGCTCTTCTGGATACACCTTCTCGCGACAGGCGGATTTCTCGGTTCGACCCTTGGCTTGGCCCTATTTACCGTCGGGCACGCTCGGCGTGCGCCTGACCCAAGGCATTGCCGGGCGCGTCTTGCTCATGTTCTGAAAATTTATGATCCTCTGGCGATCGCCCTTCTCGGTTTGATGGTGATGACTGGCGCCTGGAGTATCACCGGCCTGAAGGCGGAATTGGGTGAGGCCTATTTTTCCACCTTCGCCACTTTTCTTGCTGGAAAGCTCACCCTCGCTTTTTTGGTGGTGATGTCGGGCACCTGGGTTTCCATGGGCATTGGGCATCGGGTGGTTCGAGAAGAGGAATGGGGTGAGGATGTGGACGAAAAGCTGCTGAAAAGTCGGCTCGGTCGCCTCGGAGGCGCTGCCTGGACGACGGTCCTGCTGACCCTCGCTACCGTCTGGATATCAATCAGGTCATGAACCGGCTTTGCCGGTGGGAGAGAAACCAATGTTAATTCCTGCAACACAATTACGCGTCGGCATGGTGATCATGCATAACAAGGAACTGCATCGGGTATTTCACGTCATGCACGTCACTCCGGGAAACTGGCGCGGCATGGTTCAGACCAAGCTACGGAACCTGCGTTCGGGCAACACGGCGGAACACCGATTCAGCTCCAGCGACAAAGTCGATCGGGCAACGCTCGAGCAGAACGAGATGGAGTTTCTCTACGCGGATGGGGAGACTTTCCATTTCATGAACACCGAGACCTACGATCAGATCGAGTTGACTGTCGACGACCTCGGAGACGCACGCAAATTCTTGCTCGCGAATATGAAAATCGATGTGGAAAGTTTCGAGGGGCGACCCCTCGGCGTGTCGCTGCCCAAAAACGTCGACCTCAAGGTCGAGGAGACGGCTCCGGCGATCAAGGGCGCCACGGCAGCAGCACAGCTCAAGCCCGCCACGACCGAAACCGGTCTGGTCGTGCAGGTGCCAAGCTTCATCTCGGTAGACGATGTGATTCGAGTCGCGACCGAGACCGGCGACTACGTCTCCCGCGCCAAGGATTGAGCGGCAGCAGGAGACGCGCCTCGCAGGCTATCGGCCTTTCCATGCGGGGGCGCGCTTCTGCGCGAATGCGAGCGGCCCTTCAATCATATCCTCGGAGCTGAACAGCGCCCGCACCGACGGGTATTGACCCGGATTGATAGACTCCTGCAGCGGCCGGTCCAGGCTGCCCATGGCGGTTTCCTTGGTTGCTCGAATGCTCAAGGGAGAACACGCCAGAATTTCGGCGACCCATCTCTCGGTGGTGGCGCGAAGATCCTCAGCTGCGGCCACCTCGTTCACCAAGCCGAGATTCTGTGCCTCCGTGGCGCTGATTCGCTTGCCTGTGAGCATCATGCCCATCGCCATCTTGAGTGGAACATGCCGCAGCAATCTTTGGGTGCCACCGGCCGCAGCGTAGAGGCCGACTTTCGGCTCGGGGAGTGCAAAGCTCGCACTTTCGGCAGCGATGATCAGATCGCAACTCAGAGCCATTTCGAAGCCTCCACCAAGAGCGAAGCCGTTGACCATGGCGATCACCGGTTTGTTCAGGTCAAACCTGTTGGTCAAACCACCAAATCCGCTTTCGGGTGGCGCCGCTAGCTTCCCCTGGTTTTCGGCAGTCCATTTCAGATCGTTGCCTGCCGAAAATGCCTTCGTCCCTGCTCCCGTCAAAACAGCAATCCAGAGATCGGGATCGTCGCGAAAGTTGTTCCACACCTCGTGTAATTCTTCGTGGCAAGGTGGATGCAGGGAGTTCATGACCTCGGGGCGATTGATCGTGATCCAAAGCACTCGTTCTTTAGTTTCCGTTTCTATGAAATTGCTCATCATCGCAGTCCCTTCTTCCATGGTCGGGGTATATCCGGTTTTCGACACGGGATGTAGCCTCGGACTTTTTTACGAAGAAAGAAACACCGTCGATTTACAAGAGTTTGGTTAGGGCGTATTCTGGTGGTGATGGTTCGGGCGAAACACAGCGCCCGGGGATCTGGATGACGCGGTGAAGCCGCGTGGATCTGGTGAATCATGCGCACGGCACAGGAACGGCGGCTGGGACGTGCGGGCGGGTCTGGTCCCGCGGAAGAGTCGGACCGTTTTGACGGTGCGACGGCGCCGAGAATGGAGGTGGTCCAAATTGGCTGATAGTACATACACGGTGATCTGTGAGGTGGTGGCCTCCTAGGCCAGTCACGGTAATATCGTGGTGGCCTGGAGATCCAGGCACCATCGGCCCCGGGGGCGCCCTGTACAACCGGCAGGGCCCGCGCCTTTGACGCTAGTCGTCGGAACACGCGCGAGAAAACGTCCTCGGGGTTTTTTTATGCCCGCTGTCTGTGGAGGCGGCCCCGTGAGCACTCGGAACATCAGAGCTCTCGCCGTCGGACGCACCGGAGAGAGTGATGTCTGGGCTCAGCCGCCGCCCAGAGGCGGGATCAGTCCAACGACCTGCCCCTCGGCCAGAGATACCGTCAGGTCTGCGCGTTCATTGTTGATGAAGGCTGCACCCGCATGACCTTCGGGAATCCCGAGTGCGCTGACGGCGTCCTCGGCCGTGGCTCCCTCGGGAAGCTCCAACTCGATTTCGTCGCTTCCGCCCTCGGGAGCGAATTTTCGCAGGCCTGCGAAGAGTTTGATTGTGACTTTCATTTGGTCCGTCTCAGTGCAGGCCGCAAAACTCTTCGTAGTCGATGAGTTCGGTTATGGTCGGGGATTCGCCGCAAACCGGGCACTCCGGATCGCGACGAAGCTTCATGGTGTTGATTTCCATGGCGAGGGTATCCAGATGCAGGAGCCGGCCCATAAGGCCTCGTCCAGCCCCCAGGATCAACTTTACCGTCTCAACCGCCTGAATGCAGCCGATCAGACCGGGCAGGACGCCAAGTACGCCGGCCTCGGCGCATGAAGGAGCAGCTCCCGGAGGTGGTGGCTCGGGGAACAGGCATCGGTAGCAGGGGCCTTCGTGGGGCTTGAAAACCGTCGTCTGGCCTTCGAACTGAAAAATGCTGCCGTGAACGTTTGTCTTGTTCAAAAACACGCAGGCGTCATTGACGAGATACCGGGTGGGAAAGTTGTCGCATCCATCCACGATGATGTCGTAGTCAGCAAAGAGGCTCATGACGTTTTCGGAGCTGATGCGCTCCTGATAGGGCACGACTTTGACGTCCGGGTTCAGGCCCTGCAGCGTCAATTGAGCTGATTCGACCTTGGGCATCCCGACTCGCTCTTCGGTATGCAGGATCTGGCGCTGGAGGTTGGATCGATCCACGGTATCGTCGTCGACGATACCGATGGTGCCCACTCCGGCCGCAGCGAGATAGTAGGCCGTCGGCGAACCGAGACCGCCTGCGCCGATCAGAAGGACTTTGGCATCGAGAAGTTTTGCCTGTCCCTCTTCGCCTACCTCAGGCAGAAGAAAGTGGCGGCTGTATCGCTGCAACTGGTCGGGCGTGAATTGATGGTCTTGTGTCCATGGGTGCCCGGCTCCCTTCCAGACGCCGTAGCCCCCTGCCATCGATACCACATCGGTGTAGCCCATTTCCTTGAGGGCGCGCCCGGCGATCAATGATCGCGTCCCTCCCTGACAATAGGCGACGATCGGCGTGTCTCGATCCGGAATGGCGGTTTCGATCTGAATTTCAAGAAAACCCCGGGGAACCGAGACTGCCTCGGGGAGGTGGCCTTCCCGAAACTCTTCTTTTTCACGAACGTCGAGAAGGACCGCCTTACCGAGTCCCTCGGCTATTCTGGCGGATACCTCGTCTGTCGATACCTCGGGCACGATGGCGCGGGCATCCTTGAGTACATCTTGCAGGCTGCGTTTCATGATTCACCTCGAATTTACCTCGATTTACTAGCATGTGAATCTATGGGCTGCCTTATCCCATCCGAGGCGGGGGAAGCGCCCTCCTCGGCCGCCTTGACGGCCAACATCAACTCCGCGATATCCTGGGTCACCAGGCGGCTGTGAATAAAGGTCACCGCCAATGCGAAAACCTGGAGAAAGATCGTTGCCATGCCCGCATAGATCAATGTCTCCACGGACGCATTCTCATGTCCGACTGAAACTCCGATTACCATCGTGACGATTGCGGAGATGAGCGCGATAAGCGCAAGCAGCGCCGGGATTTGGGCCATCATCTCAGTGCACGATCCTTTCGGCGTCCGACAAGCCCTGGACGGTGCCGGCAAGCCGGAACTCGACGAACTCAAGCAGGCGGTCCGCTCGCAGGAGGGCCGTGTCGCATTCCAGCAAAGCCATTTTTTCGACCATATTCAGATCCATCGCGAAAGCGAGCGTATTGATCGCGATCGCGGGGTCATCCGGAAGGTGATCGACGAGGCTCCCTTCAAAGTTACGTCCTTCGCGTTTCAGGAGTTCCTCTAGTTTCGGGACAAGTTCTGCGGGAATTGCAGACAGACTCTCGTCGATTCCCTCGCCGTCGAGCCATTCAATCTCGGCAATGCGATAGGGTTTCTCGCCCTGCTCGAGGCGAATTCGAAAACGTCGGAACCCTTTCAACAGGAGATTGGAACGTCCATCTTCGAGGAGTTCGAATTGGTCTATTTTGCCGGCGCAGCCGATCGGGAATACAGCCGGATCCCCGTCGGGGCTCGGCTTGTCGGCCGGATTGAGCAATACCATCCCGATCATGCCCTCACCGGCGCGTGCGTCGGCGGCCATCTCTCGGTAGCGCGGTTCGAAAATATGCAGGGGCAAGCTGAGCCCAGGGAAAAGAATGGCATTCGGAAGGGGAAAAAGGGGAATGCTCGCGGGCAATTCAATCTCGTTCATAGGCAACCTCGGCCGTCCGGTCTTGGTCGGCAGCCTCCGAGGGTATCACTCGATAAGCGGCAGGCAAGACGTCAGTCCTCCCCGCGAAGCATCCGAGTGATGACGGGCCCGCATCGTTTGGCCCCACAAGGGCCGGTCGCGGCCCGCGTTCGCATTCGTACTTCGGTGATCGTCGTTGCACCGGAGTCGATCGCCTTCTCAATGATGCCCCGTTTGATCTTGTTGCAGAGGCAGACCACCCGGAAGGACTTCACGATCGCGAGTCTCTTCGCTTCTTCCTCTTCAGGCGTCATCCGCGTTGCCTGCCTTCCTGAACCACGGCTCCGGAGTCAGCATGGTTCGCGGCTCGGGATCAGATCCCTTGCAGACCGCGAATGCTCTCGCGTTGACGGAGCCTGTCGATATAGCCTCGAAGCGCCCTCGTCTCGGCCGGGAGCTCGACACCGCGACCAGCCAGCAGAAGCAAGCGCGGGGCGAAAGCGGCATCCGCAAGCGTGAAGAGATCGCCTCCGAGGTATTTGCGACCGCCTTGAAGTTCCCGCTCGAGGCGGAAAAAGGCTCGATCCAGTTCGTCCTTGGCGCGCCCCAGTCTGTCGGGATCGCCGTTCTCTTCCTTGATATACTCGGTCAGGTAGTTTCCTGCCGGTAGAACGAAGGCCTGATCGGCAAAATCCTCGAGACTGCGGATCCTCGCGCGGTCTGCGGCTTCCTCGGCGGGAGGCAACAGAGCAGGCTCCGGATACTCGTCTTCGAGGTATTCGCCAATTGTCGTCGAGTCATAGACAACAATACGTTCGGGGTCATCAGCGCCCTCCTCGTCGACGAGGACGGGAACCTTGTGAAATGGGCTCATTTCGACGAAAGCGGCCTCGAACTGCTCATTTTTCCGCAGGTCGACCGGCACCAACTCGTAATCGAGCTGCTTCTCGGCCAGCACGATCCGGGCCTTCTGGCCAAACGGACACTGCATATAATCGTATAGCTTGAGCATCGCCTCTCCTCCGAAACCACACCGGACCATCAGATCCGGCCGTACAGATTGCTACGGGAAACGGGTTCGCGAAGCAATATAGCGGCCAAAACTATCATGAAATCAACTAGGAGCGGGCGCTCCCAGGGCGCTGGCCATCGCCCGGGCGACCGTCTCCGCCACGTCCGGCAGGCTCGGTCTGGCGCCGGAACCGGCCTCCATGATCGAGGTCATGCGGATTCCGGGAATCCCGCAGGCGGTAATCCGCTCGAATCCACGGACGTCGTTGTCGACGTTGAGGGCAAACCCATGCCAGGCGACACCGCGTCGCACGGCGATACCGATCGAGGCGATCTTGGCCGATTCCATATCGTCGGGGCGCCGGACCCAAATGCCCGTGCGGCCCGACTCTCTGTGCGCGTCGATCTCGTAGGAGGCCAACGCAGCGAGGAGACCGGCCTCGATCTGCCGGAGGTAGCGGTGGACGTCGCTGCCTCGACGTCGGAGGTCCACGATCGGGTAGCCAACCAACTGGCCGGGGCCGTGAAAGGTAGCATCGCCGCCGCGGCCGGTGCGAATCACAGGGACCCCGGCCGCGTCAGCCGGGAGATTCGCCGGATCCCCGCTGCGGCCCGTCGTGTAGACCGGCGGGTGTTCGAGGAGCAGAAGTTGATCCTCTCCCGCCCGACTGGTCTCGATCAATGATTCCTGGAGCTGCAGGGCCCGGGTGTATTCCACCCGCCCCAGAAAGCGGCAACGGAGAGTACCTTCGTCCCGGTCCCATAGGGCTTTGGGTGCCCTCCCGAGGGTGGGATCGGCGCTGGTCACGTCTCTCCGAGATGGATTCCCGTGAGGAGCTTTTCGGGATCCTCCAAAAGGAGACGGAGCGCCTCGAGATATGCCGCCGCCTGCTGGCCGTCTACCGCCCGGTGATCGCAGGACAAGGTCGCGTGCACGGTGGCGGCCGCGCGGACGGCGTTCTTCTCGACCACCGGTCGGTGGGCAACCATCCCGAGTGCCAGACTGGCCGCCTGCGGCGGATGAACGACCGTGGTGAACCGGTCGACGCCGCGCTTGCCGAGATTGGAGACGGTAAAGGATGCACCGGCAAGGTCTTCCGATGCGAGCGTCTTGGCCTCGGCCTGGCTGCGTAAATTGGCTGTGCGCTCGGCTATCTGGAGCAGGTTCAATCCCGGCGCATCGTGCAGTACCGGAAAGATCAGTCCCTCCGGGAGGGCAATTGCGATCGCAAGATGAATCCGTCGGAGAACTTCGATTGCATCCCCGACAAAGCGAGCGTTCAATTCGGGCTGAGCAACGAGCGCGTCTGCTGCTGCTTTCAGAAATATATGGCCGCAGGATATCTGGTGGCCCTCGTCGCGCAGCCTCGCACAGAGTTCCAGGGCGCGGTCCATGAGAATCTCGCGCTCGACATGAAAGAGCGGCACTTCGCGTTGGCTTTGGTGCATCCGTCGGGCGATTGCAGCCCGCATTCCGGAGACCGGAATCCGATGCACCTCGCTGGCGGGCAGCGGCGCCACCGCGGACGCCGAGAATCCGGGAGGCGAGCGATCGACGCGGATCGGGCCACCCTCCCCGCGAGGCGGTTCGCTTGAGGCCCCACCGGGCCCGTTGGGGCCTTCCGTTCCGTGCTTTCGATTGTCCATAGATGTTTCTTGTCGGAGTTCGGATTTCCGTTCCCTATATGACTCTAGCGCGTCGAGGCTCCCGGAGCATCTATCAGCCGGGCACGGACCGGAGCGAAGGATCGCCGGTGGGCCGGACAAGGCCCCAAATCATCCAATGCCCGGAAATGCTCGGGAGTGCCGTAGCCGGCATGTCGACTAAACCCGTATCCGGGATAGGTTTGATCGAGCACCGCCATTCGGCGATCTCGACTCACCTTGGCCACAATCGAGGCCGCCGCGATCGAATAAACGGACGCGTCGCCCCGAACGATCGCTGTCTGAGGAAAACTGATTTCCGGGATGGTGCGGGCATCCACCAAAACATGCTCAGGTGCCTCCGGAAGTCCCGTCACTGCGCGACGCATTGCCTCGAGGGCTCCGTGATATGGGTTGAGTTGGTCGACTTCGGCGGGGGTCACTTCGCCGACGCTCCAGGCCACCGCCGCAGCGGTGATTTCTTCGAATAGTTCTTCCCGTCGCTTGGGGCTCACTTTTTTGGAGTCCCGAACGCCGTCAATCGCAATGCTCGGCGGGAGGATGACGGCCGCTGCCATCAATGGGCCGGCCAGCGGACCAACACCGACCTCGTCCACGCCGGCTATTCTGGTTTGGCCGCTCGACCAGAAGACTTTCTCGCGCACGAGCGTCTCCTGCCGTTGGCGAGCCCAGCGATCCTTTCTCGATTCCCCCATGCAGACGGTCCGGGCTTTCGGGTTCAGACGGGTCGATCGCCGACCACTGTGACTCGCTCGACGCGGCGGGTCGCCGGGCGGTAATCAAAGGCAGCATAGTGCTGGACGGCTCGATTGTCCCAGAAGGCAACCGAGTCCTGCTTCCAGCGGAACCGACACTGATATTCCGGAATCGTGGCTTGTCGGTAGAGTTTGCGCAGCAAGCGATGGCTCGCGACCTCCTCCAGACCCTCGATATGAGAGACAAAGGAGAAATTGACGTAGAGCGAACGTGCCCCTGTCTCGGGATGCGTGCGGACAACGGGATGTCGCACGTCGGGGTACTTCTCACGCATGCGGACCTGCTCATCCGGCGAGAGGTTTTGTCCAAAAACCCGCGTGTAGGAATGGACGGCCGTCATCCCGTCGATCTGTTCGCGTATGTCGGCGGAGAGCCCGTCGTAGCCAGCCTGCATATCCGCAAAAAGAGTGTCGCCGCCGACGTCCGGGATCACTCGTCCCCGCAGGATCGAGCCTAGCGAGGGCTCCTCGCGCCAGGTGACATCACTATGCCAGCTGTTTTGACCTGATTTCGATCTCTCGTCGTGATGAATGACCACGATCTCGGGGTGGTCGGGATGGTTGGTGGCGAACGGATGAATCTCCAGTTCTCCAAAGGATCGCCCGAAGGCGATATGGTCCTCGCGGCTGACGTCCTGATCGCGGAAAAAAATCACCTTCCAATCCAGCAAAGCCTGCCGAATTTCGGCGATACACGAAGGTGAGCAATTTCCATCCATACGAAAGCCGGCGACTTCGGCGCCGACGGTCGGGGATAGCGGGTCCACCGAGATCGTCTGATATTTGGTTCGCGGGATTCCGGACATGAGTTTCCTTTCACGTCTCGAGGCTGTAGATGCGTCGAGCGGTTCCCGCGAACATCGCAGATTGCTCGCTGGCGCTGTAGCGCGAGGCGATTTTCTTCAGGGCATTCCAGAGGACGCCATAGCCTACGGAGAGGCGATCGACCGGGAAGTTGCTTTCGAACATGCAGCGCTCGGGCCCGAATTGTTCGATTGCGTAATGGTAGTAGCGTTCCTGCAGTTCGATGAACTCATCCGAGGTTGGAGGGCGCTCGCCACGAAACCACGGGAACCCGTTATCCGGCATGGCCAGGCCGCCCGCTTTGAGCACGGTGTTCTCGCAGGAGGCCGCGTCGGCGATGCCGATCTTCCATTCCTCGAAAATCGCATCCCGCATTCCCGCGTAGCGGCCGACACCGAGCGGTGTTCCGAAATGGTCGAGAACCATCACCGTATCCGGGCAGGCCCGTGCCAGCTCGGCAAATTCGGCGTTCTGATAGTGATAATGCCACGAGTCGTAGGTGAAGCCGCGCTCGGCCAACCGTCGCACGCCTTTGCGAAAAGCCTCACCCTTGAACTTCTCCGGCGGTGCCGGCGGTGGGATCATGAGGGCGGGATCGTCACAGCTGCATAGGGCATCGCGAATACCGCGGAACTTGCCGGCCGCTGCCGCGATATGGGCGTCGAGGATTTCGTCGAGCGCGGGGCTTGCCAGGTCGGCGTGCGCAACGATCCCGGCGATCGGCGGCGCAGCGGGATTTTGGGCTTGCATCCGGGCTTCCTCGGCAACCACAAACTCGGTCTCGCCCACCGACCGCAAGTGTTCGGGGCCATCCTCTCGGTAAGCCGACTGGCACTCCATGAACATCGTTGCGACCACGTTGTGGCTGCTGGTTGTATCTGACGCTAGTTCGTCACCCGAGTAGTTGAACATCGAGCCGGCGGGCCAAAGGTGATGGTGCGGGTCCACAATCTCGACCTGCGGATCGAGGACTTCCTCGGCGACTTGGGCGAGCCATTCAGGGGTTCCACTCTCAGGCATGAACGACATCCTGCGGTTCCTCTGCGCAGAACGCAAGCAGGATCCTTTGCGCGGACACACCGCGCCAGAGTATACTCCTCCACGCATGCAATCCCGGAACCGCAACGTACTGCTGGGAGCCCTCGCGAGCGGTGGCTTCGCACTCAGCCTGCCTGCAGGAAGGATTGCCGGAGGCTGCATGCGAGACTCGTGTGATCTGTCGTTGGTCGGCGGCCAAATCCCGATCGCGGCCCTTTCCGTCGGCACAGCCCTGCTGGTTTTCCACATCGGTGCGCGGATCGGACGGATCCGATCGGGATGGCTGGCTGCCCTGTTCCTTTGCTCCAGTTTCGGATGGATGATCGGGCTGCAAGGATCTTTGGCGCCCTTTCTGACAACCTTTGGCGCTACGCTTGCGGCTGCCCTTGTTCTGCAGCGGTCATCGGGAGTTGATACGACTCTCCCGCCGCGGGCTATCGGACTTCTTTGGAAGGGCGCGGCTCTCCTCGCTCTCCTGGGTATTGCCGTGAAGCTTTTCGCGGCAATGACCGATGATCCTTCCCGGGGCGGCGAGAATCTCGCTCAGGGTCTTTTTGCCATATTCCCATGGCTTTTGATCCTGATCGCTGTGGCCTCCTGGAAAATCGGCCGCGGCGTGAGCCCTCCCGGCTGGGGATTTATTGCGAGCTGGGCGCTGGTGGTCTTCTGGCTGTCCCTGATCGTCACCGCAACCCTCTGGTCGGTTGAGCTTGGCAACATGATACTGCCGATTCTGCCGCCATTGGCATTGATTGCCGGTTTGACGCTCGGGCCTGGACCCGAAGGAAAACTGCCCCGGCGGATGGTCCGACTGAATATGGAGATCGTCGCTGCCATCGGACTGATCATCGCGTTCCTGTTGCTGAGCGCCATGGTCGCTCCTGTCGAGACGGTCTTGCCCGAGAAACTCCGGAACCTCTGGCAGGAAGGATTCGGAGGACTACGCAATCACGGTATTCTGACCATGCTTCTCGCTTTCGGAATGCTCGGCCTGTCGGTCGCGACGATCCAGCAAGCCCGAGGAGCGCATTGGTTCCGGGCCAGCCTGCCTCTGGCCTTGCTGATCACCCTTCTGCATATGTTTCTTGCCTAGGCCGTGCCGCCCGCTATCGATTGGCGCAGAAAGTCCGCAATCAAGGCGGCCAAATCCTCCGGGCACTCAAGATGAGGATGATGCCTCACTCCGGGCATTGTCACCCGCTGCGCACCCGTTGCCTCAACGCGGCCGGCGATCTCGGCCATCGACATCGCAACCGCGCTGGAGCCGCCGTCGATATAGAGCATCGGACACTGGACTCGTTTCCAGAATTCCCAGGCCTGTTGAGAATAGTACGGCTGCGGCGACGTGGTCCGGTGTAATGGGTCGTATTTCCAGAGATAGCCGCCCTCCACCGCGCGCGTCCCATGCAACACCATATGACGAGCAGAATTCTCATCGAGAAGAGGAAAACCTTCGTGCAATCGACGCACGGCGGCTTCACGAGCAAAAGGCTTCAGGATGCGGCCCTCGATCCGCTCGAGATCATCGATCCATTTGGCAAACTTCTCCGGTGCGACCGAGAAATCTGCGCCGGGGGGGCCCAAGCCTTCGATATTGACCATCGCCAGGACCCGCTCCGGTTCGGTTCCCGCATATTGCACCGACACATTGCCGCCCATGGAATGGCCGACAAGGCAGACCTTGTCGCCGAGGTGGCGGACCAGAAAGCCCAGATCGGCCACGTATTCCGCAAAATGATAGTAGGCCCCGGCGCCGCCCCAATCCGAGTCTCCATGCCCGCGCCAATCGAGGGCGACCGGGTGATAGCCCGCGTCGCGCAGGAGTGGCGCCAGCCCGTCGAAGGCATGCGCATGTTCCAGAAGTCCATGGGCGAGAACAACCACCGGCCCTTCCCCGCCCCAATCCAGATAGTGCAGGCGCAGTCCTCGCGTCTCGAAATACCGGCTTTCACTCACCCGAACAGCCTAAGGAAAGCCGCGTGCGCGTGCGAGCAGAGCCGGTCCGCGTCCAGCCGATCGGTCGAGACGATCTCGCTGCAGTCCATCTCCTATTCGTTCAGGGCCGCGACATCGACGAGCGTGTCCCCGATATTATAGAAGTCCACCGTGACGAAGTTGGCCATTCGATCATTGCGGAGCATGCATTCCTCGATTCGAGATCCAAGAAGTGGGTTGAAATTGATCTGCTCCGCCAGCTCCGGGGAGCCCAGGGTCTGCGTCAGGAAGTGATTCAGGATAAAGAGCGAATTCTCCGGGTTGCCGCGATTCGGCTCACAACTCAAGTCTTCCGGCACAGAAAACGAATAGGGTGTCTCAAAGGCGAAATCCCAAACCGGCAAGTACCAGTCGCGTGCACCTCCATCCAAATCGGTAAATACAACGAGTCGTTTGCCACTCTCGATCATCTCTCCCAGGGTGGGCCAGGGATCCTCGAGGGACTGCGCATGCGCATATTCGACAAGGCCCGCCTCGGCGAAAACGTCCGCGATATCATCACCATCCACATAGCTTTCGAAGATAATCGTCACGACCTCGCGGGGATTCGCTTGCAGGAATTCGCGGATCTCCGTGAGGGTGGAGAGCAGCGGATAAGTGCCCAGGTCCGCCAGCGCGTGATACTGAACCACTTCTCCGTCGAGGATATACGCGTCGAGCATCAACCCGCGGATGCCATCGGACAACTGCCGCGGGACCGCAAACTCCTGATTGGGTCCAATGAATCCATCCGTGGCATTCGAGTATGCATTATGAGTCGTCGCATAGGCGACTTCGTCGTACGCGCGATCACATAGCTGGCTCCCTCCGTTGCAGAGAAGCGGCGTCGGCGTCGGCCCCGGGGTCGGTGTGGGGGTGGGATCGGGACCGGGGCTACCGCTATCCCCGCAGGCGGCAACGATCATGGCGGTACACAAGGCGAGCAGGCTATTTCGCATCAGCATGGCCCTGCTATGCCATACCACAGTGCCCGTTGGCGAACGTCAGGTCGCGGTCTCGAGCTGACCGGGTACGTTCCAACACCGCGGCATGGGCGCGTTTGCAACCGTCAGGAGCCCGGGTGCCGCGGTACAGACATCCGGGATCGAATTGATCATCCGTGCGGCTGTGCCCAGCGTGCCGGCCCCGGCATCGCTGCCGCTGCCCGAGAGCCCCACGTTCAGGTGTACCCCCGGATCGCCATCGACATGCACCTTCCAGACGCCCGCATGAGGCTCGACTGACCAATCGGGGTCGAGCGCATCGCCTACCCGCCACATCAGGTCTTCGGTCACCACCGCATTTCCCGCAGCCATGACCGAGACCTGAAGGTGGATCCCACCCACTGTACCGGCCTTCACGCGCCCTCCGAGCATATCTTCGCGCGCCCGGGCAAATGCGGGACGGGTACCTACCGACTCGACATCGAATGCGAGCGCTTCGGCAAGCATCCGGCACGCTTGCTGAAAGGAATTGGTCATGAAGTCAAAGTAGTCCGGATCGGCCTCGAGCGCCTCGACTTGGCGGCCAAACCGCATCACCTCCGTCAGCAGGAAGGGGTCCCACCCGCGCAGATCGCCGTTTTCGCGTATATGTACGCCGCGCACGCGGGCGCAAAGGGACGATGCAACCAGCGGCAACAGATCACCTCCGAAGCCGGGGTTCACCCCTGTGCCCAGAAGGGAAGATTGCCCCTTCGTGCATGCCGCCTGCAAATCCGCGAATTCCGGACGACTCTTCGGATAGAAAGCGGCACTTGGCGTGATCACGTTCTTGCCCGCAGCCAGAATCTGCAGAATTTCGTCGTAACGCTCAAACGGTGAATTATAGAGCACGACGTCGGCATCGACCCCGAAGGCTTCTTCGCCATTGCCGACGGCCTTTACGCCAAGGGGAGCAATGCCGGCAATCTCGCCTGCGTCGCGGCCGACCTTGTCGGCGTGATGCACAACCGCGCCAACCAGCGTCAGTTCGGGATGCTGCGCGATCAGCCGGATCTGCTCACTGGCAATGGAGCCGGTGTACCATTGGATAACACGGTAGGGCATCTGGACCTCCTGAGTTGAAACACGGGCCGACCATGACCGCCGACATCGAGGATATTTCTGCCCCAATTCGCTTCCGGCCGTCAACTGCGAGGCTGCCTGGATTCCATGCTGGTTTGGCGAGCTTCAGGCGGCCGAACGGCGCGATGTCGCTTGATCGTTCGCCCGGACGGGTCTATTGAGTGCCTTGCGGTTGCATCATCAGGCGTCGTTGCCAAATGGATCCGGGTGTTCACAGGGAGCTCTCCGGGCGTCGGACGACCCTCGGCCTGCCGCGGCCGAGCAGATTGAAAGGAGAGCAAGCAGCATGAGTCGCCGAGCGCACATCGTGGGAGTCGGAGAAACGCAATACGCCCGTTGGGGCAAGATCACCGATACCCCCGAACACACTTTAGCCATTCGGGCCATCCTGAATGCCGTTGACGATGCTGGCTTGACCATCGACGACGTCGACGGGATGTCCTCGTTCGCCGAGGATCGAAATGAGGCCGTCTTTCTAGCCGCTGAACTCGGTCTTCCGACTTTGCGCTACGCCAACATGGTCTGGCTCCCGGGTGGCGGCGGTGGCTGCGCGGCCGTCGGCAACGCTGCCATGGCGGTCGAAACCGGACAGGCGGAGGTTGTGGTTGTTTACCGCTCTCTGTGTCAGGGGCAGTTCTTCCGTTTCGGTAACGCTGGCGTGGACGATTGGGGCGCCCAGACGCCGACGCCCACCGTGACGCAGGCCCAGAATCCCATGGCCGCATCGATGGGCTTCGCGATGCCCTACGGAATGCTCATGGCCGCCGCTGCCTATGCCTTGCCGACTCGTCGTCATATGCACCTCTACGGCACCCGCCCGGAACACCTCGGACAGCTCGCTGTAACGTTCCGCGAGCATGCCAGTCGCAATCCGCGAGCCGTGATGGGGCACAAGCCGATGAATATCGATGATTATTTTGCCTCCCCGATGATCGCTGATCCGCACCGGCTCTTCGATTGCTGTCTCGAGAGCGACGGTGCGTGTGCGGTGGTGGTCACGACCGAGGAACGTGCCCGCGACCTCAGAGCGGCTCGCGTGGAGATCCTCGCAAGTGAGCAAGGCGCGCCCGAGGGATTTGCCTTCGGCCCGTTTACCAACGCCAATGTCGCCGACGAGATTTATGCTACCGGTGCCTGCGAAGAGATGGCCGGTCGTCTCTGGGGCAAGGCCGGCCTGCAGCCCAAGGACGTCGATGTGGCCCAGATCTATGATCACTTTACAGGCTGCGTAGTCATGCAACTGGAAGACTACGGATTCTGCGAGCGTGGTGAAGGCGGCCCCTTCATCGAGTCGGGTGCCCTTGCCTGGGACGGCGGCAGTCTGCCGACCAATACTCACGGCGGCAGCCTCAGCGAGGCCTACATCCACGGACTCAACCATGTCGTCGAGGGCGTGAGATCCCTGCGCGGCGAGAGCACCAGCCCGGTCGACAATGCCGAGGTCTGCCTGGTGACAAGCGGTGCCTGCGTTCCTTCGAGCGCCGTGCTGTTGGGAAGGAAATAGAAATGAGCGAGAGATTCTTTCCGGATGCAATGCCGTCGCCGATGGCCGACAATATCACCCTGCCCTGGTGGCAACATGCCGCCGAACATCGATTGGTCGTTCAGCGCTGCACCGCCTGTGGGGCGACGCGGATTCCGCCCTCGCCGGTCTGTGCGACCTGTCGCTCGGAAGAGTCCGAGTGGCAGGAAGTCACCGGCCGCGGTGAGGTCTACACCTTCACGGCCGTCCACCGCGCCATCGCACCCGATCAGCCGCTGCCGACCGTAATTGCGGTCATCTCCCTCGAAGGCTCCGGTGGCTTGCGCATCATGTCGAATCTGGTGGACGTCGATCCGGAGAAGATCGAGATCGGCATGCCCGTCGAAGTTGTCTGGGAAGATATGAGCGAGGACCTTGCCGTGCCGCGTTTCCGCCCCGCCTCATCCTAGACCGGCCATTGCACCGAACCAGTCGGTGGGGCTTGGTGGTTGGCGATCCGAAAATTCGAAAAAGATCATTTTCAGATAAACCCTCCTTTTTTTCAGCGATCCGGTAATCATTGAGGGAGTCGAACGTCTGCACCTCCAGAAGGACCTGCTGCGAGCGGGTACTCTGGCCGCCCACGTCGGGGCCAGATAGCAAGGAGGGATCGGATGAAGTACTCAATAGTCGTTCTGGGAATGTTGCTGGCCCTTGGCCTGACCGAGGCGCGGGCAAACGCAGCGGCGGGGACAAAGGCTGATTGCGAGGCTTCCAGTCGCGTATGGGAAGATGGCAGGTGCGTTCCTGCTGAAAAGGTTGATTGTGATCGGGCGGGTGCCTGCGGTGTCGACGGACTCGACGCCGCGGGCTGGACCAAGGTGACCCGGGAGTCGTCCGGATGCGCTGCCACAGAAGCTGGTGGGAAGGCCTACGATGAAGCTGCAGCCCGCGTGACTCGCCTCGATCGCCGATCTTCTTCCGCGTTCAACTTGATGCGACGCTACCAGCGTCTCTGCTTGCAGGGCTAGGCGCGACTACTCCAGAGCCTTGGCCACGTCCCCGACGGGCCAGGGCTGGTGCTCTTCATAATCGGACATCTGGGTCTCGCCGTTTGCGACCTCGCCGGAGGCGGCGTCGTAGACGGTCCAGTGCATCGTCTCACCGAAGAGCGGCTGACCTTCGACGGAAATGACCCGGAGTTCGCCTTCCTCAAATTCGCAGAGGGGCTGGATAGCGCGGACCAATTGATGGCCGTTCAGGTGGCCATCACCGAAGTTCCAACCGAGAATCGTGCCGCCGAGAACCTCGCCCTCGTACCATTCGTATTCGTCGATCTGGTCCACCGCGACAGGCAGCGCCTCGAAAAGCGGACGGCCTTCGAAATGCATGAACCTGCTCACGCCCATCATCACCTTGGCGACTTCAAATTCCTTGGGGTCTTCGAGCAGATCGGCCAGTTGGTCGTTGACCGTGCCGCCGACCTTCTTGAGCTTTTTCAGCTTCTCGACCGATCCATTCTTCCGAAAGAGCCAGACATTATACGCCCAGTTGCCAGCGTAATAGCGCATCGAGGGCAGGAACGAGACGCGCGAGGGCACCAGATTGCCATATGCCGGCACCACCGCCAGCGAGAAAAGCATCACCGCCAGCAGCAGCGGCATCCCACTCATGTCCAGTACCGACATTTCGGGGTGGAACCAGAAGAGAAACCAACCGCCATAGATCATGAGGATGTTCCACTCCACCGGCATCCCATTGGGGTTGTTCAGGCCGATGAATCCGTGGAAGCCGGTCAAGAGAATGCAACCGGCGAGCAGCAGCTCAGTGCTTCCGGTAAGCGCCGCGGCAAGAAGGATGAAGGGAATCGCGATTTCGGAGATATGGCCGAAGATTGCGATTTTCTTGGCCATCGCAGAGGGACGGAGATCGTCGGGAAAATTCCGGAAAAGCCGCTTCTTCAGGACTTTCGGAAAAAAAGGACCGTTGTTCATCATGAACATGATCACCGAGGGGAAGTGGCCGTTCCACTTCGATACCGCAGCCCAGATCCAGATGAATGACCAGGTCAGCATCGCACCGGCAATCCAGAGATCATTGGCGGCGGCAAAGATCATCGCGCCCATCACGACCCAATAGTGTTCGTAGCGGGCGGCGAGAAAGAGCGTCTTGTCGAGCACTCCGTTCAGGGCGACGAGCACGAAACAGGGAAGCAGCAAAGCGGGTGTGACCTCAGGGGCAAAGAGCACCCGAAACAGAGAAAGCTGCGCCAGAACATAGGCGATCACATCGATATAGTTCCGCGTGTCGCCACCAATCAGCGGTGCCCCGCGAAATAGCGGCAGCTTGATGGTGCCGGGGCGTGCGAAATGGCGATAGCCACCGAAAAACTTGTCGAAACGCGCATTCATCGGCCCCCAACCGCACCCGAACCCCAAAAGCTCCCAGGTCATCGACCAGACGATCGCCTTCTTGAAGGCCTCGGCCGTAAACGCCCATTCCCCGAACTGAAGGAATCCGGGGTAGCCAACGTTGAAGCTGCACCAAAAGGCCCAGATCCCGATCAGGCCGATGAAGTATTTGCCCCAGTAAAGCGCCATTACGCTCGGCCGGTTCGGACTCGAGTCCGCCCACGTGGTGCAGGCCAATCGAATCCGCTCGGGGAATGAGGCATCGATGATGCGCTGGGGCTCATAGGGCGGCAGATCTTCCGCCAGGCTATCGGTCAGGGGGTCTTTTGCCACAGTTACTCTCCGTCCAGCGCTAGGCGTTTTGCATTGTTGCTTGGTCATGGTCGCGAACAGGGCCACGGGCACCGTCGATGCCCGAGATTACGTCTACGAGCTAATCTCACCAGACCAGCGAGGCCATTAGGGCTCCTTCTGGCGCAATCTGCCGCCCTTCGTCAAACTCGCAACGAAGAGCCCCGCATTTAGCGGCCAGAGGGGCATCCAACAGGGGCGGCGCCGACCTAGGGACGGCAGCTGAGTCGTATACGGTCCCGATCACCGCCACTACCAGCTTGGGCACGCGCACCAACCAATGCAGGCCTGCCACCGGCAGGAACAGGGATCGTTGCCATTCGCGTGCACTCTCCACCCGGCTCGAGGGGGAACTCCAGCCCGGCGAGCACGCCGGCGATCTTCAGAGTTGCCGGCTGTCTCCAGGACCCCAGGGCGCGAACCCCGTCAATTTCCTCGGCCGCGCATGAAATCCGCTCGTCCGCCTCACCCAGACATGCCCAGACACGGAAGCCACAGACGCCTGAGGCCGCATCGAAATCGCATTCCGGATCACCGTCCGTGCATTCCTGCACTCGCGAGGGAATCCCGGAGCGGTCCATGGCAATCGCCTCGGCCCCATGCTCAAGCGCCCAACTCAAACGACAATCGGTTCGGCGAAGACCTCCTGGAATACGCACTGCTGGAGCTTCAAGTAGGCAGGTATCGGAGCATCGGCCGTCATCGCCCGTTCCCGATTCACATTCTTCGGTACACTCGAGAATTCCGTTCCCGCAGGCCTCCTGGACACAGCGAGAGGAGCATCCGTCGCAGTTCGCTGTGTTCCCGTCATCGCAGGATTCGCCGGTTTCGATCTGTCCGTTGCCGCAACTAGCTGTGTTGACGACGCATTCTATATCGAGTGGATTGCGCACCATCTTGCGACGATCGCCAGGTCCGGTCCGTGCCCCGATGTCGAAACGGGCGCGGCGGCCGGCTGCAATCTCCAAGGAAAATTCGCTCGTACACGTGCCTGACGCGATCGAAGTTCCAGAATGGAGCTCGCGAGTGCCCGCAAAGACCGTCACTCCGGTGTCCTTGAAAGCATCGCTGATCGTGATCGCATTGGCATCAATCAGACCGGAGCGCTTGGGGAATCGGGGGCTCTTGAGAGTCGCGCGAGCCACTTGCGCCTCCGCACACTGAGGAAAGGCCGGGGCCGCCGAGCCAAAGCAGACCGCGGCCGCGACCTCGCATTGGCCATTGCTTATACCATCCTGATCACAACCCGGATCCCCGTCGGTGCAGAATTGGCGTCGAGAGGCCACACCCGACCCGACCACGCTTAGAGAATTGCCCCGGAGGTTCCAGGCGGCGAGACAGCCGCTTCGCGCGATCGGTCCAGGTATGCGCAAGCCCTCCCCCGTAGGCAGTCGGCATTGCGCCGAGCAGCCGTCGCCGTCTTCCTCATTTCCATCGTCGCACTGTTCGTCGCATTCGAGAATCGAATCGCCACAGACTGCATCCGTCGCGCGGCAATCCCCACGGCAACCGTCGCAGTCCAATGTATTGCCATCGTCACAGATCTCTTCAGGATCGAGGGTTCCGTCGCCGCACTCCCCAGGCAGATCGCCGCAGGTCGGTAAATCCGGCAGCACGGATATCTCCGGAGTTGGGGAAACCGATCCGGTGATTTCGGGAGCAAGACCGCTCGTCGCCAGCCGAACCGCATGGCCTGCTGCTACCCGGCCCCCGACGCGAAGTTGATCTCCCGCAGCAAGGTTGGCTACGGCGAAGATTTTTGGGCAGTCGGGATCTGACGGAAAACAACCGTTCGTGCTGCCACCTGCCAGTAATTCGCTCTCGGGTTCTATCGCTATGCGGCAAGCAGTCGCGTAGATGATACCACCAAAATCGAATTGCGACCGCTTCCCACTGGTGTCCAGATCTCCGGCAAACCGAATCTCACCGGAAGTCGCGATGGTATCGACAAAGCCGCCGGTGCCATTGGCCGAGGAAAGATCCACCGCTCCGAGCAGGATCCCACCCGCCGCCTGCATCGTCAGACTTCCGCCCACGCCACGCTTGGAACTCGCGTGCAATTCGCCCAGCGGTCCCTGCTCGATCCGGCCCCCCGCGCAGGCCGATACCGAGGCGCCTTCACATTCCGCACTTCCATCCCCCGGTACGTTCAGGACTCCGTCCAGGTAAATGTTGCCTGGCCCCTTTGCCCGACTGCGACTGCATAAATCGATGTTCGCGAAAGGAGAGGCGTTGAGCTCGATTTCGACCGCACTTCCGCAGTCCTCGGCGCTGCTACCCGGCGATCCCGTAATGCTGCCGGCAAGGCGGATGTCTCCACCGAGTGAATGCAGGAAAATAGCACCCCCATCGCCCTCGTCTTTCTTCCCGCCTGCAATCGAAATTGCGCCTGAAATCTGGATATTGCCCCCGGCCTCGACGTCGAGGGTTCCAGCGGACCCATCAACGCTGCCGAGATGGAGATCGCCGGGTACGGACACGAAGCCGCCAGCATCCAGAGTCAGACCACCGCTTTCTGGGGCAAACTCAAGCCCCTGGGGTTTCCCATCGGCCGAGAGATCGAGCGAGCCAATGATCTGAAGATTCCCACCGGCAACCGCATCGAGACTTCCTGCATCCGTCTCCACTCCCCGCAATTCAAAAGGCCCCAGAACGCTCAAATCCCCGCCTGCCGTTAGCTTCAGCGAGGGCCCCCGCAGGCCCATTACCGGTGGCCCGGACGGCGCGCCGATCTGGATCGCGTTGGTTGCGGAAAGATGCAAGTCCGACACCCACTGCCTGCGGGCCTGAACTATCGTTGAGGGTTCCATCAAAAAACGAGCACCCGCGTCCACCAGAATGCTCCCTGCTCGAATCGTGGCCGGTTCGCTGCCGCCGAATTCGAGAATAATTCTGGCATCGGAAGCGATCCTCAAGGTCACCGAATCGCCCAGATCCAGAATCTCGCCTGCCGCAACACGATGCTCCCCGCTGACAACGCAGGGATCACCGGCGCAAATCTGGGCCGAGCTCGGCACCGCAGAGCATACCAGCATAACGATAAGGAGATTTCGCAGATAGGAATAAGTCGACATAAGAAATCCTGTTTTGCCTTTTGGCCATTGATCCGTCAATAAAAACGCGATTGATCAACTTCAACGTGCTGAGCCGAGACTTCGGCACTCCCGCACTCGAGCAGGCGAAACGAGTCTATGGTCTGGCGCACCGGATCCATGGCTTAGCGACAGATCAAACCCGTGCCAGCCCCGTTCGCCACGCAGAATTCCGCAGCTGGCGGCACACTGAAGGCCGTCTGCGCACATCGATCACAGAAGCCCGCCGGATGGAGGCTGATCTCCCCCTGCACGGGCCCGTCCACCCCCGCCACGGCGGCATTTTTCGCCACTACCTTCACCTTCACAAGACCGGGCTCCTTGCGGTAGAGGGTCTTTACAACCACCTTGATAATCCCGTCCTCGCGGTCCCGCCCCTTGAAGGTCCAGGTCGTGCCGGCCTTGTTCACCTTCCACCCCGTCTTGGTGGCCTTGTCATAGGCTCCGCCTTCCACGCTACCGGACCAGAGAGTGGGCGCGGCAACCTCGTCTTCATCAACCAACGCGATCCGGAATCCATTGTTCAGCGGGTCGATGGCCGGATCGGGCTCGCCGCTGGTATCATCGATCGGAACTGTGAATTCCGTCGAGAAGACGATTTTCTGCTGGCCGACCTCCTTTTCCAATTTCAGGACTTTGAGCTTGCTGCGGTCCAGATTGTCAGCCCGCAGTTCGGATCAAGAATCGCATAGGTACTGAAGTGGACGACCTCGAAACAATATTTGTTCTCGGTTGCCCCACAGCAGGCTCCCAACGTCGACTCATCCACAGTTCCTGTTGAGGCTTCGTCGCAACGGGTGTTTCCACCCCAATCGTCCGGGAATCCGTCGGCATCAAACGAGGTGCAGGAACCAGACTGCATTTATCCGCCAGCCGATGGTCGGGAAGCGTCGCATCGACATGATAAGGCGCGATATTCGCTTCCTTGATTTGGTACTGGTCTCCCTCCACTTTCCGCAGCCAGCCGTCCTTATGCGCGTCGTTTTCGTTGGGTATGCGTGCCCGAATTGCGCACCCTGGAAGCGGTTCCCGACCGACAGGCTGAACCGCGAGGCCTGGCGGTCCCGCGTCACCGCGGGCCCTGGTACATCGTGTCCGTGCGTGGCCCGCGGTACGGCTTCGATGCGCCGTCCAAAAAAAAGGATCCCCGCCAGATTGCTCTCGCGGGGACCCCTCCGACGGATGGTGATGCTGGAGGAAGCAGCGCCGGTGACTGCCCCTCCCTTTTGCTTTAGCGGCAGGTCATGGTCGTACCCCCTCGATTCATGACACAACTCCAGGAATCACCTTCTCCGGCTTCCGCGCAGAAGGGAGAGAAGGATTTGGGCGTCAGGTCGACACTTGCCTTGAGGGCATTCCCGATGGAAGTGGCAAGGAGCATCGCCTTGCCCTGCACCTTGACCTGAATCTGACCCTGACCGCGATCCTTCAGGATAACCTTGGAGAGACCGCCGGGTCCCTGCTTGCTCGCCCATTTGAAGCCACCCCTGATCGCCTTCCAACCTTCGCCGGTTTCGCGGCTGTAAAGCCCTCCGGGAACTTCCAGGTCCACAGGGACTGCATTGCCGTCGGCCTGAAGTCGAACTCGGATGCCCGTCTCTGCCGGGTTCCAGGTCAATTCCTCCTCTGGGTCGACCACCATGTCGAATCGCAGATCGAGCTTCTGCTGGGCACCTGAACGGTGCAGGTTCTTGATTTTCATCGACGGTCGCACCGCTTCCGAGCAATTCTTCGTCATTCCCGCGTAGCTGCTGAAGTGGGAGGTCTCGAAGGCGTAGAAGTTCCTGGCCATATCGCAACACGCCCGCAGACTTGCATCATCGAACCGGACGTTAGGATTTCCGTCTTTGTCGGTTCCCCAGTCCAGCGGAAAACCATCAGCGTCGACGGAGCCACACTGCTGGTCTTCGCACATGCCCGCAATGAGATTGTTCGTCGCCGGGGAGGTCGAGCTGGTACCGGGATCGGCATCGATCCAGCGAGGCGCGAACTTCTTCTCGCTCTTGTTCGTACCAACCACCTTGTCTGTACCCGTCTTGTTTTCCCACTTCAGCTTGATCACGACGTTCTTGGCGAATGTCATCGCCGAAGATCCCGCATCCGGGTTGAATTCCACGTTCACCACGTGGGTCGCGCCGGAGTTTTCGCCGAGCCCCCCCCAGTAGTGTCCGTAGTCGCCGGTGGCTACCCGCTCCAGCTTGCTGCGAGTTTGTTCCTCGATCGAGAAGCTGGTGTCGGCGGTGACGACGCCGTGAGGCAACTTGAGCTCGACCATATCGTTTTGAGATTCGATATACTCGTCAACCATCGAGAGCGTGCAAGACTCGCCATCAGGGCCAACGGAGATACCCTCTACGACAGGTGCCGAATCGGGATCCGAAAGGCAGCAGTCCACGTTCGCACGTTCTGGGTTGCTGCCGCTGCGAATGCTGTTGCACATCGTGCTTTCCACATCGGTGTTCGGGCATACATCACAGACGTCGCCGCATTGATTGGGCCCCTGCGCGTGGATCGAACAGTCACCATCGGTGTCTGCCTGGTCTGGGTTGCAAACGTCCATGCAGTTATCGCAGACATCTCCAAAACCGTCACTATCAACATCTGATTGGTCCAGGTTCGGAGTGTCGACGCAGTTGTCGCAGACATCACCGGCGCCGTCGCCGTCCCTGTCCAACTGGTCGAGGTTAGGAACGTCATCGCAGTTGTCACAGGCATCACCGAGCCCATCACCATCCAGATCGGACTGATCCGGGTTGGGAGTCGAAAGGCAGTTATCGCAACGATCCTCGATGCCATCACCGTCTGTATCCGCTTCGCTGGGATCGATCCGACCATCGAAGCAATTCGGACCACCGAAGAAACGTCCAAGGGTCAATTGCGGATATTGCGTGCCCATGAAGCCCGGAAACTCTGCTTCGGCAGCAACGTAGATATCACCCATCACGGGATCGACAATCACGTCGAGGGCGCGGCTCTCATCGTCGGAAGCCGGCGCTACCGTGATGCCGCCAACGCCGAACAGAGGATCCATGGAGAGGTCAGGCATCAGCCGTGCAACCGCCACAGCCGGGCTCTGTTGGGCGGTCGGGCCATCCGCGCTACCTGCGACCACGACACGGTCGACACTGTCGACCGCAATCGCAGCGATCTTGCCATTGGAAAGTGTGATCTGACGGACGTTCACCATTGAGCCGGAGGCACTGTCGAGCATGGCCACCACCATGCCGTTGAAGAAGCCGCCCGACATGGCGGGAACCTGCGTGTTGCCGCCAACCACGAGCGTACCGTCGCTCAACTGATTGACCGCAGCGACCGTACTATAGCCTCCCCCAAAAGAGAAGGCGGCCATGCCGTTGGTGCCAAAGGTCGCATCCAGTTTTCCCGTAGCCAAATCTACCTTGAACACGACAGGGTCAATGTGCAGAACACCAATCCGGCCAACGATATAGTTTACCGATCCACCGATGTAGAGGCTGCCAGAGTCCTGATCGACGAACACGGAGCTTGCGTTATAGGATTTCCCGGTGGACGCCAGGGCACTATTTCCAATCCGGTACTCTGTGGCACCGCCCAGCGCGACATGCCCAAAGGTCGCATCGAAACGACGAACGAGAACCTCGGACTTGCCGCTGGCATCACGGTCAGTAGCAACGACGAGAAAATCGCTCCCATCGACATCCGCCATGCCGGCCACTCCGTTACGCGCGATGTAGGAACGAAAGCTGCGTCCCTTGTTCGAGCCGTCCTGACCGAACTTCGCCAGCGAAAAACCGCTACCACCACCCGATTCCACCAGAGCGATAAAGTCACGCTTCCCGGCACCATTGTCGCGCCCCAGAAGGTCCGCGACCTCACCGTACATATCAGTCATTTTGCCATCGCGTGAAGTTGCCGCTCCGCCATCCCGAAATTCCGGCACAAGGTCTCCGTTGAGGTCTACCGAGGTAAATGCTGTCTGGATTTCGCCTGTTTCGCTCTCAAAGCCCAGATTGATTGATCCGCCCACAACAATCTCGGTCGATGCACCCTCGTTCGCCTCTTCCGCCGAGCCGACGGCGGACTGCCAGAGGAGAGCGCGGCCCGATCCGGAAATACCCATCACCTGATCGTCCGGACAGGAGCCGCCCGGTCCGTTAAAGGTGACAGATGTGAAGCCGGGATACCCCGGCAGGCAGGGTCCCGGTCCGAAAGCGGTATCGAGGCCCCCCGGGACCGCCATTGCGGCCAACGGTTGCGCGAGCAGGGTCGCTCCCACGACCGCGCCCGCTATGGTATGACGCAGGAAGCCAGAGAAGGCCGTGCTGATTGTTTTACGTTGCCCCGAAGTGCAGTCGAGGTTGCTTGCGATCGATTCCTTTTTAACCATTTTCATCATTCCTTTTCGTGCATCCTCCAGACTCCGGGTATTCGGATCATCGGGTGCTGCCTTGGTAAGAGCAGCTTCCGTGCCGCCCCCGCATGCACCCAAAACAGCGAAAAAGGACCTCCAAAGGGCATTTCAAGCTAACTTTAGTTTGCGGGACTGCCATCCGTAGACAGCATCGGGGTGCCGAGGGGGGGGCTGCTCCAAGCGGCGGCCGCCAAGACTGCCTTCCGGCGAGCAGGGAGCTCAAATGCCAAGCTGAAGTCACAAATGCCCGAGAGCGCGGAGAGCATCAGGAGTTGAGCAAGGGCACCTTGTCGTGTTCTGATGGGGTAAGCATTTGGTCGAGGGAGAAGAGTCGAAATGACGAAAACGGCAAAAAAGCGCGATCTGCGTATTGTAATTATCGGGGCGGGCCCAGGTGGGTTGTGCATGGGGGTTCATCTGCGTCGAGCCGGATTCGAGAACTTCGAAATCCTCGAGAAGGCGCCCGGGCTAGGCGGTACGTGGTACCACAACCGCTATCCGGGTTGTGCCTGTGACATCCCCTCGCATCTCTACTCGTACTCGTTCGAGGTCAAAAAGGATTGGTCCCGTCCTTACGCGCCGCAGCCCGAAATTCTCCAATACCTCGAGGATTGCGCGGATAAATACGACCTGCGACGCCACTGTCGCTTCGGCGCAGAGGTGAAACGCGTGAGCTGGGCTGAAGATCAGGCCCAATGGACTTTGGCGCTGGCCTCCGGCGAAGAGATCCGATGCGATGCGGTCGTCAGCGCCATCGGGATGTTCAATGACCTGAATTACCCCGAGATCGAGGGCCTCGATACCTTCGCCGGCAAGCAGTTTCATTCTGCGCGCTGGGATTGGGAACACGATCTGGCGGGCAAGCGTGTCGGGGTAATCGGCAGTGCGGCCAGCGCCGTGCAGTTCGTGCCCGAGATCGTGAAGGACGCAGCCCAGGTGCATTACTTCCAACGCACGGCCAATTGGGTGCTGCCCAAGGAGGACACGCCCTATCCCGATGAAGTGCTCGACCATTTTCGAAAGGATCCCAACGCAGCCCAGGAGATTCGCGACCAAATCTTCAATCAGCTGAATGCTGGCGGACCGGGCATTTTCGACATGCTCCGCCCGGATATGGAAGCGGCCGGCCACCAGAATATGTCGGTGGTAAAAGACCTGAAGGTACGCGAAAATCTGGTCCCCACCCATCCATGGGGCTGCAAACGGCCTCTCTTTTCCAACGATTACTACGCAGCCTTCAATCGACCGAATCTTGAATTGGTGACTGAACCAATCGATCGGATCACTCCTTCCTCGATCCGCACCGCCGACGGCACAGATCGTGAAATCGATACGCTGGTCCTCGCGACCGGGTTCAAGACCACGCGCTATCTTTCAGCCATCGATGTTCGTGGACGTGAAGGCCGCAGCATCGGCGATGCGTGGACCGACGGAGCGATCGCCTACCAGGGCGTGACCACCGCGGGCTTTCCGAATCTCTTCATGCTCTATGGCCCAAACACCAACAGCGACTCCCTGATCACCATGATCGAGTACCACGTCGAGCATGCGATGCTGCATATCGAACGACTCGCCACCGACGATATCGACTGGATCGACGTCAAGCCGAACGTGATGGCCGATTACAACGACCTTCTGCAAAAAGAGATCGAAACCATCGGCGTCTGGTTTGCCGGATGTAGCGACTATTACCGTGGACCGAGCGGTCGCATCGTTACCCAGTGGCCGCGGACGATGGGCGCACACCGCGATATGCTGCATGCGATCGACCCCGAGGCGTGGGAAACCGGCGAAGCGTCCAGTCGACCCAAACGATCCTGATACGAGAGCCGAGGCCGCGTGCCGCCATATTTCTTCTCTCGGCGAGCCCAACCCGGGCGCCGAGAGTCCTCTGCGCTGACGATCCTCCTTCGGGATATGCCCGCGGAAGCAGAAACCGGAGCCTCCCGCTCCGGCTGAGGAACCCTGCATTGGTGCACGTGGTTCGCGGGGCCATTTGATCTGGCGCTGGAGTTTCGGATCATACTTTCTTTACCGGTTTTGGAAGTCCAGCCTGCCGATTCCAAGGAATTGGCCGTCGCGAAGGCTCAGCTCCAGTTGCCAGCTTCCCTCGTCCGGCAGTTCGGTCTCCCACTGGACCTCGCTCGACTGGCCAGGGCCGAGGGCTACCGGAAGCATCCCGACGGCTTCGGCTTGAAAATCCTCATCGCTCTCGAGGGAGGTCCAATGCGCGACGACGCCAGTGGGTCGGAAGGGTTGCGGGTGAAGCCAGGAATGATCTGAAGAGTTTCGGAAGCGGGTATTCAGGATGTTTTGACCGGCCGGCTTGCCCGGTTGGAGAGAGACCTTCGTGAGCTCGAGATTGCGTGGGTCCTGGATCGTGGCCGGCGCCGCCGGCATGCGAAACACGCGCACAGTTTCTCCCTGGGAGATGAAGTCGAACCCCGCCTCGGCAAGCTCGGCGTCCGAAGGCATCTGGATCGCCCGGTCGGCTGATTCGTGAACGACCAGCGTTCGGAATCCCAGCGACGCAAGGGCCTGAGCGGATCGCGGGTCAGAAAGAGTTTCCGCGATATCCGCGATCTGCTGCTGCAGAGGCGTAGCGAAGGAATTGTAGCAAGTGCTCGTGACCTTGGGGTTCCAGGCGCCCATCAGGAGGAATCGGCCCGGATCCAGACGCTGTAATTGGCCCGATTTGAAGTAGGTCGGGACTTCCAGAATTGGACCGTCGAGATCGCTGCCATAGATCTGTAGATCTTCCTCGGCGGGTCGCATCGATATGGCGTCGATCCGGAGCAGGTGTCCAAAGAGGGGTCTCGTGACGGGACCATAGGAGCGCACGCCAAGGATCAGGAGAGCGAGCAGGAGCGTCAGCACTCCTGCCTGCCGAACGTTGACGCGGGACAGGAGCACGTGTGCGCCATAGCCGGCAAGCAGCGCCGCGGGAAAGCCTGCCTGGTTGGCCACGGCAGCCAGGGCTCGAACTGAATCTGCACCGGGCACCACGGCCCGGACGATGCTCAGCAGGGAAGGAATATGGATTTCGGTTCCGGGGATCTGGGTTCGATAGAGACTGCTCCACAATATCAGCAGAAAGGCGAAAATCGAGGCCTTCCGTAAGTCAGGTCGGAACGAATCACGGGATGGCGACATGGTCCCGAGAAAGGCAAGCCCCAGCACGATTGGGCCGCAGAAAACCAATCCTCCTGGAAGGAGCTTGTCCAGTCCCGCGGGGTACGAGAAACGGCTTCCCACGGTCCCCCAGGTCTCGGCCGCGATCAGCCATGGGTTCAGGAGCAGGAAGGCCGCGGCAAGAGTAAGCCCAAGAGCCGCGCCGAGCGGGAGTATCCATCGGTGCATTCGCGTGCGGTATTCCCAGATCAGGAAAGGACCGTAGGCTGCGAGGAGCAAGCAACTGCCCAGGATCGGATAGATCGACTCTCCAAGGAGCAGAAGGGCTGCACTGAGGAGGAGAACGAAATTTACCAGTCCGCCCTTTGCCATCAACCGAATTGTGCCCAGGAGAATGAGCGGAAACCAAAGGTCGCCAAACACGTAAGGGTGATCGGTGTCGGCGAGTCGGGGCGCCTGCAGTGCAAATGCGGCACCGGCAAGGAACGACGCAGGATCTCCGAGCCCGAGTCTCCGACAAAGAAAAAACATCATGAGTCCGGCGAGCCAGAGGCGGAGGATCAAGAGGATATTATAGCTCAGGATCGGTTCGCCCGTGGCAGCATAAAAAGGCACAGCCATGTAGGAGGTCGTCAACATGGGTTCGCCAAGGGTGAAGGCGTCCGGGGTCGGAAAGCATTGCCCTTCGCCCAACGGTTGGAGCGGGTTTCTGAGAATTCGGTCGCCGTTGGCGGCGAGCGAAGCCATGACCATCGATCGATCTCCGAAGCTGAGATTCACGGGGTTGAACGAAGACTGGCCCAGCCGGCTGAAGGTATCTGCCGGGTACGGGGAGAGGGTCGCCGGTGCCGGCAGGATGGATCGATAGACCACGAGGGAGAGCACGAGAAGTCCGAGCGCCCAGAAAAAGGCAGGCTTGTCGGCGCGCAACATGTGTCTATCTTCGCACAACTGACGGCATTCCTAAATCTCTGTACGTCTTGCGCGGCGATTCTCGGGGGCGGAGCCGCTGGTGGGCCCGACGGTAGGTTGCCGCGGAACTGGTCCGAGTGGCTTCAGGCGTCAGCGGGAAGGAGCAGGCTTGCTCGGCCCCGGCGGGTTGGTTGCGGGCGGGGCGACGGTCCCGGGCTCGGACTCGACGTAACCGAGAGCTTCGAGCTGTGCGCGCAGTCCACCGTCGATGCGGCTGAAGGGGGCATCGACGGGCGTCGCCGCCAGCCATTCCTGCCAGCCTCGCTCCAGTTCGAGCAGTTCGAACAAGGTACGCGCAAGGTCATCGCCGTGTCCTGTCCTTTTGCTTCTTTCCTCGGGATCGGCCCCGAGGTCAAAGACTTCGTAGTAGTCCAACGCGCCGTCCCGAATAAGCTTGTCCGTGGACGTTCGAACGCTGGTTCTTCCCGAACCCCAGATGCGGTTTTCGGGAAAAGCCACCAACTCGGGAAAAGACCCCTTCAGGAAGTCGTCTCGCAACCAGGGGCTCAAATCCATGCTCCGGATCGGCGCGTCGGCCGGCATTCCAATCTGTGGTGCTTTGATCCCAGTCAGCCCAAGGACGGTTTGGGGCAAGTCCATCAGCCGGACCTGTTCCTCGATCACCAATCCCGGCTCGATTCTCCCGGGAAAGGAAATGATCAGCGGAACCCGCAGGGACTCGTCAAAGACCTGCATGGCGTGCCCTATTCTGCCGTGTTCCAGAAATTCTTCGCCGTGGTCTGCGGTCACGACGATGAGCGTGTCCTGGCGAAGGCCGCGTTCCTCCATCGAGTCGAAGAGGACGCCCAGTTGGCTGTCGGTGAAAGCGATCTCGCCATCATAGAGCGCAACGACATGGGCGAGGTCTTGTTCGCTAATATCGGGGCTGAGACCCTCGATATCGCGACCGTCGATCGATCCAGCGTAGTTTGGGTCGAAAAGGCTGTCCCAAGGGGGCGGAGGAAGGAAGTCGTAATGCACATCCCAAAGGTGCAGAAAAATGAAGAACGGCTGGTGACGCGAGTTCCGACGATGTTGCTCAAGCCAATCCCGGACCGCGGCTATCAGCTGGGGAGAGGAAATTCCCGTCCGCGAGGCTTCCGGCGTAACGTCGGCCATGGATTGGTCGTAGAGGTCAAAGCCACGGTCGTACCCGAAGACGTTCCGCAGGTAGGGCCCCGAGACGAAGCCTGCGGTCGCATACCCTGCGTTCCTGAGGGCTTCGGCGAGAGTCGGTATGTCTTCTCCGAGTCGGCGCAGGTTCGTGGTCACTCCGTGGGCGGCAGGGTGCCTCCCCGTCATCATCGTGACATGAGAAGGAAGAGTCCAAGGGCTTGGGGCAATCGCTGTTTCAAATCGCGCGCCACCTTCAGCCAGCTCGTCGAGATTAGGACTCGTGTCACGAAAGTATCCGTAGGCCCCCAGATGGTCACTGCGAAGGCTGTCGATCGAGATGAGTAGGATATTGGGTGGTTTGGGGGGCTCGGTGCATCCACCGAGCAGAAAGAGGCCAAAGGCCAGGATCGATATGAAATCTCGCACGCCAGCCATGATTCGTTCAGATGCAAAAAAAGGCCGGATGGCCTGCCCTGGAGGGGCTCGCCGCGTCGGTCCGACGGACCGGGCCTCTTGCTGGGTCCCGCGTCCATCCGTCTTTCATTTTTCGGGACAAGGGGAAGCGGTGCTTGCAAGACATAGTGTCTCATTTTGCCTCAACGACGTTCCATTCGTCAAGCCCGACCCGGCCCACTGGGCGCTTCGACTTGCCTTCTCGGCCGCGACACTTTTTTCCCGAGCGAGCCTTTTGATCCACCCTTCCCCGCTCCGTTCGAGCCTGGAAAACCCGCCTCTCGCGGCTCGTGGTCCGGGCATTGGCAAGTACCATTTCTCGGGTACTGGAGATCAGCTCCTGGTGCTCCAGCAAGGCCTGAGGGGAGGCACTCGCACCATCATCGCCGGTGCGGTCCGCTCCGAGGTTCATCACCGTTGGACCTCAATCCCCCTGCGCGTTCGCCGCGCTCTGTTTGCGCTGGAAGTATCGGTTGCCACGATCTATCTCCAGATAGCGGTCGATCTGTTCGTAGCCGCGACGCTCGAAGTACCGACGGACTTCGGGGCGATTCCCTTCGATCACGAGTAATTCCGGCTGGAACCGTTCGATGTCGAAACCCCGCAGTGCCTTGAGTTCGTGGCCCTCAATATCCATGGAAACCAGGTCCACCTTCGTGATGCCCTCACGATCAAGGAGATCGTTCAACGTGGCCATCGGTACCGAAATCTCCTCGGGTTCCACATCGACCCCGAACATTCGACCAGCGGCATGCTCGCGGTCGGTCGAGGAAATTCCCAGCCCCGCCGACTTGAAGAATTTTCCACTGCCGCCGGTTTTGTCGGTCACGAGAGAGACGAGGAAGGTCGATTTCGGCCGCAACTTCGCCCAGTGGGGCGCGTAGTCGGCGAGCGCATCAATACCGATGCCCGTCCAACCCAGGTGCTTTTCGAGATAGTAGGTGTTGCTCCCGTAAACGGGCCAGGCGGCCCCGACATCCAGGAAGAAACCCTCTTTCCGGTCCTGAAAGAAATCACGAATGATGACTTCCTCGGCGAAAACCGAATACTGCCAGCGTTCGGCGAGAATTCCGGTCCGACCTGGCAGCGATTGAATCCGCTCGGTCTCACGGGCGATCGCCCGTGTGACCGTCGCCGTGACTTCATTGGGTTCGATATCGGCCGCCATCTGTTTCTCACGGTGCCCGCGCTCGATCACGTCTCTATCGGTTTCCACAATACCCGTTTCAGGAGTGGCGGCAGGAATAGTGCCTGAGGTGGTGGCTGGATCCGAGCAGCCCAAGCTGCACAGAGTCAGCGAACCAAGCGCGGCGAGAATCGGGCCGGCGACTTTCTGCGATGTGCGTTTGAGGAGCATGGAAAAATTCCTATCCTGACGAGACAGAAAAAGACATAGACGATTCGAGTGGCAGGCTCGGGGCCGTTTTCCTGAACCTCCTGCTCGCCCGCCGGATCTCCCATGCCCGGCAGAGGAGAGGGACGCGGCAGCGACCGGTTATCACGGGCGCCAACGGAGCGCTGGCGCGCGAGCGGGACAAGGAGTCGATCAGAAAACCTGTGATTGGCCCGTCCCCGCCTCCAACGTATCGGCTCACGCAATCGGGGTTTGCGAGGGGGTTCCATTTCGCGATCGTGCGAGCCTCGCGGCAAAACCAATGCTAGGAAAGTGCTTGTGTACTCGAAATTGATCAACGCTTTTTCGGCGACACGGGCCGGGTCCTGGATCGTCCGCAACTTTGCTACCAAAGTCGATCCGATCCTTTTCCGTGCGACAGGTGGTCGGTTCACCTCGACCGGAATCCCGACTCTGCCCATGCTGACGCTCTCGGCGACCGGCCGGAAGTCGGGCGAGCCACGGCACGTGCAACTTGCCTTCCATCAAGACGGTGACGACTTCCTGGTCGTTGCAAGTGCCATGGGCCAGGAGCGTCATCCTGGCTGGCGCTATAACATCGAGGCCGACCCTGAGGTGGAGGTGCAGGTGCGCGGAGAGCGTTTTTCGGCCCGGGCTCGTGTCCTCGGCGAAGAAGAAAAAAGCCGACTCTGGCCTCAAATCAAGAAGACGATTCCACAGATGGATACCTACGAAACCCGCACGGAAAGAAAAATCCTCGTCTTCCGCCTCACCCGGCGCAGTATTGAGGAATGACTTGGAAACTCGAGTTCCTGAACGTCTCGGATCCGAAACCCGCATGCCCGCCCCAAGATGCCCCTCGGGTGCGTTCGGGGGCTCTGAGCCACGCTTTTCAGGACAGAGGCAATCGCCAGACAGGGGAAGACCAGGCCCGCTCCTGAACGGTGACGGGCAGGTCCGACCGCGGCGGAAGCCCCGCGCGCAGAGCGTCCCATGTTGACCATCGGCAAGTCGGATTCTCGAGAACCCGAACATAGTAGAAGGCTCTTTCCTCCGCGTTGAAGTCAGGGTCCGACCAGAGGGCTCGAAGCTCTCCGGCGCCTGGCCTCTCGGTGTAGGAACAATCGCCCAGGTCGACCGGCGCCGCCACCTGTGGACACCGGTGCGTTTCGGGGTCGGGGACGCCCACAGCACAGGCGACATCATGGACTTCCTCTCCCGATATACCGTTATGGCTCCAGCCCTTGACGATCTGCAATCGTTGCAGCGGGGCGCTCAAAGGGTCGCGGACCGCCCATGCCAGAAATTGCGGGGCTTCTCCGGGCCTCGTTTCAAACTCGCCGCCCATGGGTACAGCGGAAGGACATTCGGTGGCACATCGCGCCGGATCCTCCAGGACATCCGGACCCAGACCATAGCCGGCATAGAGCCGGACTCGCAGTCGGGGCCCGGATGTCGCAAAGGTCTCCTTGCGCCGAAACGCGCTATAGAGGGCCTCTCGGGTATTCTCCTCCGCCCAGACACCAGCGAGTCCGGACGCCCCGAAAGTAGTGGTCGGCGTGCGGGCATAGGTTTGCCCCTCGAGCTCGACCACGCGCTTGGGCAGGATCCAGCCGATCGCCAGCGATTGCCACCACGGCAAGGGTACCGAGCCCCGTAGTTCGGGGGTCGCGTCGAGTAGGCCGATCTTGGAATAGAAGTCGGCCTCATTATCCGTGGTGGCTCCCGTATGTGAATCGCTGGCCGCAACGAAGCCCAGCGCGTAGGGGTTCCCCAAATCTTGATCGGCCATCACCAAACCGTCTCGCAGAGCTTGCCGGACGTAGCTTCCTTTCGGCTCGCTAATCTCGAAACTGCTACCGATAAAAGGCTTGATTTCAAAAGACGCCCACTCGTCGGTGTCCGAAAGCGACGGGTGCGTCTCGGAGGTGCCTTTTACCTGACTGATTTCAAATAACGGCTCGTTGCGCATCCGCTTGGCGATATAATCGCGATCGAAGGGATCGCCGGCCCAATCGACCAGCGAGAACATCTGCCCGTCCGAAGCATTGGAGTTGTGGGGAATCGCCAATGCTTCGACCCCGTCGGCGCGCAGACCGTCCAGCCAGTCCCACAGTCCCTCGGGGTCGCGCGAATGAAAACGGGAGAATGGCTCGGCGGGGAGTCCCACCGAGTCGCGAAAGATCACATTGCGATGCAGACTGCCGCCATCACCTCCGCCGGAAGTATATTCATAGGCAACAAAGGTGGTGAACGAACCAGGCTGATAATGCGCGTCTGCGGCCGTGACGATATCCAGCCAGGCGCTTTTGCTGATGGCCGCTACGTCGTCTTGCGGAATCGACTCGTCGCGCAGCCCATCGAGGACTCCGGGCACAAATTTGGAGAACAAGCCCAGCCGTCCCGGAATGGATAAAAGGGTCCGATTCCCATCCCGATTCAGGTCGTGTAGCGGCTCCGCTGCCGGATAGCTGGAAAACGGGTGCTCCCGGTCGGCAGCTGCCGCACTCAAGCCCAGAAAAAGCGCATGATCAGTGACGGCATAGAAATCGAGAGGCTCCCGGAGTTGCATGGTAAACCCGGCCGGATGCGCCAGGGCCTCGCCTTGGGCGTACAGGTAGGCCTCGTCCGGGGTTACGGTACCGCCAAAGATAAAAGCGTCCATCGACCATTTTGTATGGACATGAAGGTCGCCGAAGTACGCCCGTTTCTGCGGATCGCGGTCCATGTCATTGGCAGGAAAGAGGGGTACCGGGCGATCGAGACGCGATGGATCCAGAGCAAATGGCTGGTCCGGCGAGGGACGACTTAAACCCGAAGGTTTCCTGTCGGCACCACCTTCGGTACAGGCCGCCAGAAGCAAGCTCAGAAGAAAGGCGAAAATCCGCATCAACTCATCGATAACCAACGACAGGCCGACTGCCACCTGTCGCCCCCTCCGATTGGCGGGTCTGGAGGATCGAGGGCAGATCGCCCGTTGCAGCGGTTTCGGACGGACATCCGACTGCGGCGGCAATTTGATCGAAAACGAGTTCCGGAAAGGGCTCGTATGGACGCGAAACCGGATTTGGAGGACGATTTGGTCACCTATAACGGACCGTCCGGCTTTGAGTTTCTGAAGCTGATTGAGAGGATGTCCGCCAATTGGTCGGCGTCCTCTCGTGTGAAGGCGTCAGGCTGATCGCTGTCGATGTCCAGGACGCCGACGAGGTGCCCCGCCCCGCTGCGGACCGGCAGCACCAATTCCGACCGCGTCGAGGCGGCACAGGCGATATGGCCCGGGAATGCCTCGACATCGGGCACCAACTGCACCTGACCGGTCCGGGCTGCCGCGCCACAGACGCCCCGGGCGAAGGGGATGACCAAACAGCCGTGACCGCCCTGGTAGGGACCGATTTTCAGCAACTCCCCCGCAGTGACTCGGTAGAACCCGGTCCAATCAAAACGATCGTCGCTATGATGCACCTCGCAGGCCAACGTCGCCATGATGGCGACCTCATCGGTCTCGCGTTGAAGCAGTGCAACGATAGTCTTGTTCAGCTGGGCATAGTCGACACGCATCGGGCCTCCGGATCGCTTCCCTGCTCTACCTGTTCGAAGGCTCGGGCCAAAGCGTCGGGATGCAGACATGAGCGGATTCGACTAAAATCGGAGTTTCCTCCGGGCTGGCGATAACCGAGACCGGGCCACGGCCACCTGAGAGTCGCAGCCGCACCTGCTCCGATCGTGCCTGGCAACTGGGCCTCTGCTCTGGCGGAGGTGGAGAGACTGTCAAGTTGTCTCGGACTCCATTAAGACTACTCCCCAGCATGGAGAACAACGCGTTACTACAAACTATATGTCGGGCTCTCACGCTGAGTGAGCAGGATTTATGCGGGCTATTCCAACTTTGCGATCGACCCTTGGCCGCAGGCCCGTCAGCTGAGTTACTAGCCGAATGCAGCAATGAGCAAATGCGATGCGTACTCGAAGGCCTGATTCTTTCGAAGCGGGGTCCGCGCCAGGACGGAGAGCCTCCGAGTCTCGACGAGAGGGATATTTCGAACAACGAAGTCCTCAAAAAACTGCGGATTGCTTTCAACCTTCAGCAAGATGACATGCTGATAAAATTTGAAAAAGGTGGTGCAAAGCTGTCTCGCGGTGAATTTAGTGGACTCTTTCGCAAACCCGGCAGCAAAAACTTTCGCGCCTGCAGCGATGAACTGTTGCTGCAATTTCTAAACGGGCTTCAACTGCAGCCGGACGCATAAACAGGGCTCCCAAATAAAAGGATTGATTCAATCAAATCCATCACATCACTTGCCCGCACATGTCTTGGTAGAATAATTTCAGCATAGCCCCGGGAATCCCGCCGGGAGCCTTCGATGGGCTACCGCTCCTGTCGACATATAACGCCGTCGTCGTCCCCAATCTCACCGAGGCGGCCGCCCGTACTCCGTGATTGAAAACGTATGGACGGCGCCCGACCGTCGGTGTGAAGGGCTGGGCTCGGCACTTCTGAGGGCGATGCTCGACTGCTGTTGGGGCGCGAATTGTTATATGGTGATGTCTGGCACCCACCGCGACGGGGCTCATGAATTCTACGAACGGCTCGGCTTCGACACCCACGCAAAGCAGGGCTTCGTCATTCGCGTCCAAATAATCCGACGACTCGACGCATGGACTCGAAACATGGAAAAGAGAGCAGATGATTCGTAAAGACCGCAACCTCATTATTCGCTTTGCGATCCTGGTGATCGTCGCTTCGAGCGCTTCCACAGCCGTTGCCATCGATCACCAATCGGGTACCGAGCCCTATCAGGCCATCCGTGCCGAACCGATCCCCATAGAGGAGGCATCGAAGACCGTTCTCGGCCAGCCATATTCATTTCCGGCTGGTACGCCTCTGATCCAGACGTTCAAGATCACTATCGAGCCAGGCATGAAGACCGGACCTCACAAGCACGCCATTCCGTTGCTCGCGTACGTGATATCGGGAACGCTGGGGGTCGACTACGGAAGCCGAGGCAAGCGATCTTTTTCGGCGGGTGAGGCCTATGTCGAGGCCATCGACTGGTGCCACGTCGGCTCCGCTGTCGGCGACAAAGAGGTGCAGATCATCGGGATCTATCTGGGTGAGCAAAACCCGAACGAGATCAAGCCCAAATCTTGTCCCGCGCTCGACTGATGCCACTTCCGTCCAGAGGACGGTCGGGCGGTACTTGGAATGTAAACAAGCCTCCAAATGGGCTTCACGAGCCAATTTCCTCAGCACCCTGTGGCTGGGAGCCAATGGAAGTCCGGGACCCTGAAACACCCCTGGAAACCAGACCCTAATCAATGCCGGGGGCGGGACTTGAACCCGCACGGGGCTTACGCCCCAGAGGATTTCAAGTCCGCTAAAAGGGCGTGCGTGGCGTCACATCGAGTCAGATTACGCCCGGTTTCATTGAACTATCAATTCCAGCGAGTCTCACCACATTGCTCGGTTTATCACTGCCGTGGGGCTCAAAATGGGGCTCAAAATGCCTGCTGAAGCGAACCTCTGGGCTGCCCTGAAACGGCGCCTGGGCGGCGTCCATGCGACGCGGATCGAAAGCGCCACTAGCCCTGGCGTGCCGGACGTCCATATCTGCGCGGGCGGCAAAGCTGCCTGGATCGAGCTGAAGGACGGTAGCCGACATCAAGGTCCTTTTTGGCCCAGGCCACTTCTAGCGGTCAACGCGGCGTGTAGCGGAATCATCGACCTCACGAGCCGCCGCGGACGGCACGAACATGAAGGTCGCCCCACTTACCGCGGTCGGTTAAGCCGCCATGGTCGAAGTTCGCGACCCACACGCTGGAAGAGTCGTCCCCAATGGTAGAGGACGACCAGTAGAACGACAAAACGGTCTCGCCCGGAATCGTCGTGCACGGCGAAGTTTCGCAAGGTGCGTCGATCCAGGGGGCGCGGTGGCTCAGAAGCCCCAGCAACTCCTCGATCTTCGGAAGCCGCCAGTCACACTTTTCCGCGAAGCATCCCGTCGTCGTCACGGCGCTTGGCATCATCTTGCCCCCGTTGAGGGTCCCCAGGAAGTCCACGAACGCTGTGCCGTCCGGCTTAAACAGACCACCACCGAGGAGACCGCCCCAGACGTACGTGTCGTCCTTGTCGTGGATCGAGCCGTCGTCCGTCTTGAGCTCCCACTGAAGCCCCGAGTTCAGGTCCGTGGCCGTCCCGTCGCCGTTCTCCAGCCAGCGGCAGGTCGCCTTCTTCTCCGCCGCCGCGATCCCCTTGTCGAACTTCTCCGCGCACCCGGCCACGTTCGGCGTCTTGCCCAGGACCTCCTTCGCTCGCTCCTTCTGGAGGCACAGTTCGCGTTTGCCCAGCGCCAGAAGCTTCTTCTTCTCGCACTTTTCCTCGTCGGTTGCGGCGAGGGCGGCG